>DASSBO010000212.1:0-17328 GCA_035698655.1 Streptomyces sp. | reverse complement strand
CGCGGAGCACGCCCTCGATCCCGAGTACGCGAAGAAGCTCGGTGTCGACATCGACAACCTGATCCTGTCCCAGCCGGACAACGGCGAGCAGGCCCTGGAGATCGTGGACATGCTGGTCCGCTCCGGCGCCCTCGACCTGATCGTCATCGACTCCGTCGCGGCGCTCGTCCCCCGCGCGGAGATCGAGGGCGAGATGGGTGACAGCCACGTGGGTCTGCAGGCCCGTCTGATGAGCCAGGCCCTGCGGAAGATCACCAGCGCGCTCAACCAGTCCAAGACCACCGCCATCTTCATCAACCAGCTCCGCGAGAAGATCGGCGTGATGTTCGGCTCGCCCGAGACCACGACGGGCGGGCGGGCTCTGAAGTTCTACGCCTCGGTACGCATGGACATCCGCCGGATCGAGACGCTCAAGGACGGCACCGACGCGGTCGGCAACCGTACGCGCGTCAAGGTCGTCAAGAACAAGGTGGCGCCGCCCTTCAAGCAGGCCGAGTTCGACATCCTCTACGGCCAGGGCATCAGCCGCGAGGGCGGCCTGATCGACATGGGGGTGGAGCACGGCTTCGTCCGCAAGGCCGGCGCCTGGTACACGTACGAGGGCGACCAGCTCGGCCAGGGCAAGGAGAACGCGCGCAACTTCCTGAAGGACAACCCCGACCTGGCCAACGAGATCGAGAAGAAGATCAAGGAGAAGCTGGGCATCGGGGCCAAGCCCGAGGAGCCGGGTACGGAGCCGGGTGCCGACGGCGCCGGCGCTCCGGAGGCGCCTGCGGCGAAGTCCGGGGCCGCCGACGCCAAGCCGGCGTCCACCGCCAAGGCCAAGCCCGCGAAGGCCGCGCCGGCCGCCAAGCAGTGACCCGGCGCAGCCACTGGCCGGAAAGCGCGGAGCGGCTCCCCGGCCCGCAGGGTCGCGGGGGAGGCGGCCCCGACCCGTCGAGGGCCGGGTCGGGGCCGTCGCGCAGCACCCGTGAGCAGGACCCGGTCGAGCGGGCCCGCTCGATCTGCCTGCGTCTGCTGACCGGCACGCCGCGCACCCGGCAGCAGCTCGCGGACGCCCTGCGCAAGCGTGACGTCCCGCCGGAGGCCGCCGACGAGGTGCTTTCCCGGTTCGAGGAGGTCGGGCTGATCGACGACGCCGCCTTCGCCGGCGCGTGGGTGGAGTCCCGGCACCACGGCCGCGGTCTGGCGCGCCGGGCGCTCGCCCGCGAGCTGCGGACGAAGGGCGTCGACGGGGAACTCATCGAGGAGGCGCTGCAGCAGCTCGGCCCCGAGGAGGAGGAAGCGGCGGCGCGCGCCCTGGTGGCGCGCAAGCTGCGTGCCACCCGCGGGCTGGAGCGCGACCGCCGGCTGCGGCGGCTGGCCGGCATGCTGGCGCGCAAGGGGTATTCCGAAGGTCTGGCCCTGCGCGTCGTGCGGCGCGCCCTGGAAGAGGAGGGCGAGGACCCGGAAGGCCTCGAGCAGGATCTTCCGGGCGTCTGAGAAGTTCTCACGCAGGCGTGCGCGAGTCCTGCTGCGGGGAGACCCGGGGCAGCGTGATGCGGACCCGCAGCCCGCTCGGCGTGTTCGGGGCGAAGCCGACCTCGGCGTCTCCGGCCGCCAGCAGCGCCCGGGTGATGGACAGGCCCAGGCCTGACCCCGAGACGTTCTGGTGTCTGCTGCTGCGCCAGAACCGGTCCCCGATCCGGGACAGTTCGTCCTCGGTCAGCCCCGGCCCGCAGTCGCTCACCACCACCTCGACCCGGTCGCCGCGGGCAGCGGCGTCGAGCGTCACCTGCTCGCCCGGCGGTGAGAACTTCACGGCGTTGTCGACGACGGCGTCCAGTGCGCTGGACAGACCGACCGGGTCCGCCCATCCGGTCAGCGCCGCCGGCCCGGTGTACCGGAGCGTCACCTCCGCGCGCGCGGCGGCCGGCTCCCAGGCCGCGACACGCTCGGCGGCCACTTCGGCGACGTCGGTGAGCCGCAGGTCGGCGGGGCTGTGCTCGGCCAGCGCCAGGTCCAGCAGGTCGTCCAGCACCCGGGCGAGCCGCTGCCCCTCCGCCCGCACCGACGCCACCTCCTCGTGGCCGTCGGGCAGTTCGAGGCCGAGCAGGTCGATGCGCAGCAGCAGCGCCGCAAGTGGGTTGCGCAGCTGGTGTGAAGCGTCGGCGACGAACGCCCGCTGCTGTTCCAGCACGTCCTCGACGTGGTCGGCCATCTCGTTGAAGGATTGCGCCAGGCGGCGCAGTTCCGGCGGCCCGGAGGCCGCCGCGACCCGCCATTTGAATTTGCCGACGCTGATCTCGTGGGTGGCGCGGTCCAGGGTGCGCACCGGCCGCAGCACCCAGCCGGTCAGCACCAGGGCCGCGGCGGCTGCCAGCAGCATCGCCGCCGCCTCACCGAACGCGATGGGCAGCCACCCGTCCACGATGCGGGAGCGCAGCCGGCCGGTGGGCGAGTCGGTGAAGACGACCGCGGCCACGTCGCCGTCCCTGATGACCGGCGAGGCCACCGCGATGTGCCCGTCCTGCCACGGCCACACCTGCGGCGGGTCGTGACTGCGCCGCCCGGCCAGCGCCTCCCGGAAGGCGGCCGCGCCCTCGCCGGTGTCCGGCACCCGCCAGCCGTCGGGGGCGACGGCCATGGCCTCGCCGTCCCGGTAGAACACGCCGGCCCGTATCCCGTACAGCTCGTGGTAGCGCTCGAGTTCACGGCGCAGTGTCGCGACCCGCTCGCCCGGTTCGGTCCGCGCGGTGACGAACTGGGCGAGTGAGGCGAAGCGCGCGGTGTCGTCGATGCGGTCGACGACGACGCGCTGCTGTTCGGCGGCGGCGATGCTGGCGGCCAGCGGGAAACCCAGGGCCAGCAGCACGCCGGCGAGGAGGGCGATGAGGAGGGAGAGGAGCCGGGAGCGCACGGGGGATTCCGGGACGTCTTACGCGGCGGGTGCGACGAGCCGGTAGCCGACCCCGCGCACCGTCTCGATGAGGGCGGGCCTGCTGAGCTTGGAACGCAGCGAGGCGACGTGCACCTCCAGTGTCCGGCCGGTCCCCTCCCAGCTGGTGCGCCACACCTCGCTGATGATCTGTTCCCGCCGGAAGACGACGCCGGGCCGCTGCGCGAGCAGCGCGAGCAGGTCGAACTCCTTGCGGGTGAGCGGCACGGCGTCGCCGTCGACGGACACCCGGCGGGTGGGCAGCTCCACGGTGATGCCGCCCAGCCGCAGCACGGTCTCGGCTCCGCCGTCCTCGCCGGCGTGCTCGTCGCCGGCGGTGCGCCGGCTGACCGCGTGGATCCGGGCGAGGAGCTCGCCGGTGTCGTAGGGCTTGACGACGTAGTCGTCCGCGCCGAGGTTGAGGCCGTGCACCCGGGAGCGGACGTCGGACCGTGCCGTCACGATGATCACCGGGACGGAGCTGACCTTGCGGATCCGCCCGCAGACCTCGAAGCCGTCGCGGTCGGGCAGCCCGAGGTCGAGCAGCACGACGTCGAAACACGGTGCGCCGTCCGCGGGCAGCAGTTTCTCCAGCGTCTCCTCGCCGCTGCGCGCCTGCACGACGTCGAAGCCGTGCCGGGCGAGTACGGCGGAGAGGGCGGCGGCGACGCGGTCGTCGTCCTCGACGAGCAGCAGTCTCATCCGCGCCTCCTCGTCCTGTTGTGGTGCCTGATGTGCGGCCGTGGTTCTCCGGCCCAATACGGCATCATGACGGCTTGCGGAGCCGACTCGGCCGACCGTGGCTGATTCGTGATGCTCAAGTTCCGCTCAGATGTGGTGACGGTCACCTGGCCTGCTCATTAAGGTCCTCGCAATCGACGAGGACGGAGCTGTACGCCGATGAGCGATGTATCGGTGACCAAGGAAGCGGACCGGCCGGGCTCGGCGTCGAGCGGCCTGGTCGTGCTGGACAACGTCAACAAGCACTTCGGCGCACTGCACGTGCTCCAGAACATCGATCTGACCGTCGCGCGCGGCGAGGTCGTCGTCGTGATCGGGCCGTCGGGCTCGGGCAAGTCGACGCTGTGCCGGACGATCAACCGGCTGGAGACCATCGACTCCGGGTCCATCACCGTGGACGACAAGCCACTGCCCAAGGAGGGCAAGGAGCTGGCCAGGCTGCGCGCGGACGTCGGCATGGTCTTCCAGTCCTTCAACCTCTTCGCCCACAAGACGGTGCTCGAGAACGTGATGCTCGGGCAGGTCAAGGTGCGCAGGACGAGCAAGGAGGAGGCGGAGCGCAAGGCCCGCACCCTGCTCGACCGGGTGGGCGTGGGCAACCAGGCGGACAAGTACCCCGCCCAGCTCTCCGGCGGCCAGCAGCAGCGGGTGGCCATCGCCCGCGCGCTGGCGATGGACCCGAAGGTGATGCTCTTCGACGAGCCCACCTCCGCGCTCGACCCGGAGATGATCAACGAGGTCCTGGAGGTCATGCAGCAGCTGGCCCGGGACGGCATGACCATGGTCGTCGTCACCCACGAGATGGGCTTCGCCCGCTCGGCGGCCAACCGGGTCGTCTTCATGGCCGACGGCCGGATCGTCGAGGAGGCCACTCCCGACGAGTTCTTCAGCAACCCGCGCAGCGACCGGGCCAAGGACTTCCTGTCGAAGATCCTGCACCACTGAACCGCACACACGAACCGAGAAGGACTGCCATGAGACTCCGCCACGCAGGAATTGCGGCCGCCGTGCTCGCCCTGTCGCTGACCGCCACCGCGTGCGGCGGCGGCAGCGGTGACAGCAAGGACGACGGCAAGATCACCATCGGCATCAAGTTCGACCAGCCGGGTCTCGGCCTGAAGACCCCCGACGGCAAGTACACCGGCTTCGACGTCGAGGTCGCCAAGTACGTCGCCAAGGAACTGGGTTATGACGAGAAGGACATCACCTGGAAGGAGGCTCCCAGCGCAGAGCGGGAGAACCTCATCCGCAACGGTGACGTGAAGTTCGTCGTCGCGACCTACACCATCAACGACGAGCGCAAGCAGAAGGTCTCCTTCGCCGGCCCGTACTTCATGGCCCACCAGGACCTGCTGGTGCGTGCGGACGAAGACGCCATCACCAAGGCCGACCTGAACAAGAGCAAGATGAAGCTCTGCTCGGTCAACGGCTCGACCTCCGCCCAGAACGTGAAGAAGGACTTCGCACCGAACGCGAACCTGCTGGAGTACGGCGGCTACTCGGAGTGCCTGACCGGCCTGGAGAACGGGACCGTCGACGCTCTGACCACCGACGACGTCATCCTGGCCGGCTACGCGGCGCAGAAGAAGCACCAGGGCAAGTTCAAGCTCGCCGGCCTGAACCTCAGTGACGAGCCCTACGGCATCGGCCTGAAGAAGGGCGACACCGAGCTGCAGAAGAAGATCAACGACGCCCTCAAGAAGATGGTGAAGGACGGCTCCTGGAAGAAGGCCGCCGACGCCGCCTTCGGCCCGGCGAACTACGACTACGAGAAGGCTCCGGAGATCACGGAGACCAGCTGACGCAGGCGGGCGCGCCGCTCGCAGCGGCGCGCCGCCCCAACCGACGACGCGAGAGCGCGGGGAGACGTGTTCGACTTTCTTGAATCCGGGCAGTACGACGTGCTCGGTGCGTTCTGGGTGACGGTGAAGCTCACCGTCTACTCGGCGGTCGGTTCCCTCATCTGGGGAACCGTGCTGGCCGGCATGCGGGTCAGTCCGGTCCCGGCCATGCGGGCCTTCGGCACCACCTACATCAACACTGTGCGGAACACACCGCTGACGATCATCATGCTCGCCGCCTCCCTGGGCCTCTTCCAGACCCTCGGAGTCGACCTCGGTGGTGGCGACTTCAAGGAGATCGGGTTCAAGCTCGCCGTGCTGGCCCTGATCGCCTACCACGCCACCTACGTGTGCGAGGCGCTGCGCTCCGGCATCAACACCGTGCCGGTCGGACAGGCGGAGGCGGCACGCGCGCTCGGCCTGGGCTTCGGCCAGGTGCTGTCGCTGATCGTGCTGCCGCAGGCCTTCCGTTCGGTCGTCGCGCCGCTGGCCAACGTGCTGATCGCGCTGACGAAGAACACCACAGTCGCCGCGGCCATCGGTGTTTCCGAAGCCGCCCTGCTCATGGGCGAGATGATCGAGAACGAGGCCAACGTTCTCTTCCTGATCTTCGCCATCTTCGCCTTCGGGTTCGTCGTGCTGACGCTCCCGGCGGGCATGCTCCTCGGCTGGATCAGCAAGCGCGTGGCGGTGAAGCGATGAGCGACCTGTCCGTCCTGTACGACGCCCCCGGGCCGCGGGCCAAGACCCGCAACGTGCTCTACACGGTTGCCTTCCTCGCCGTGCTGGTGCTGGTCGCCTGGTGGGTGATCGGCGCCATGATCGACAAGGACCAGCTGACCGCTGCGAAGTGGGGTCCCTTCGTCAACGACAGCCGGGTGTGGACCACATACCTGCTGCCCGGCCTGCTGCACACCCTGGAGGCCGCCGTGCTCTCCGTCGGCATCGCGCTGCCGCTCGGTGCGCTGCTGGGCATCGCACGGCAGTCGGACCACTGGTGGATCAGCCGCCCGGTCGGCGTGTGGGTGGAGTTCTTTCGCGCCATCCCGGTGCTGCTCCTGATGGTGTTCGCCAACCAGGTGTACGCCATGTTCACGAACGTCGACTCCGCCGTGCGCCCGCTGTATGCGGTGGTGACCGGGCTGGTGCTCTACAACAGCACCGTCATCGCCGAGATCGTCCGCGCCGGCATCCTGGCGCTGCCGTACGGGCAGACGGACGCGGCGAAGGCCATTGGCATGCGCAAGAGCCAGATCATGGTCTTCGTGCTGCTGCCGCAGGCCGTCACCGCGATGCTGCCGGCGCTGGTCAGCCAGCTCGTGGTGATCGTGAAGGACACCGCGCTCGGCGGCGCGATGCTCGGCTACTCCGAACTCCTCAGCCAGGTCCGCGAGATCACCGCCAACTACGGCGCCAACACCATCGCCACGTTCACCGTGATCGCGCTGATCTTCATCGCGCTCAACTTCGCGCTCAGCAGTGCCGCGAACAAGCTGGAGAGCCGGCTGCGGCGCGGCAAGCGCAGCACGGGTGCCGTGCTGCACGCCGGAGACGACATGGACGTCGAGGAGCCGCTCACCGGAGCCGGGGCGGCCTGAGCCCCTCCTCTTCCGGACACGCGCCCACTGCCCGCTCACCCCGCGCTTGACGGGGGAGGGGGCAGTGGGTTGCATTCGTCCTGTGATCGCGCACCGGGCCTCACCCGCTCCAGCCCCCGACCTTCGTACCCGCCGTCCGACGGATGAGGTCCGCCTGTCGTGGAACCGGTGATCGTCGTCGGCGCCGGCCCGGTCGGGCTGGCGCTGGCACTGTCCCTCGCGCGCGCCGAGGTCCCCGTGACCGTGCTGGACGCCGGCGACGGACGGGTCGTCGAACGGGCCGCGCGCACCTGCCTGTTGCGCCCCGAGACGGCCGCCTTACTGCCCGCGGTGCCCGGCAGCCGCTGGCGCGGCTGGCACACCCGGCGCCGTCGGCAACTCCTGGACCACATCGACCTGAAGCACGAAACGGCGCCGCTGCACGTGACGCAGCACGTGCTGGAGAAGTCCCTGCGTGGCGCACTGGCCGCCCAGGACGGCGTCCGGCTGGTCACCGGCACCCGGCTGGACGGCCTCGACCAGGACGAGGAGGGCGTGACCGCCCACACCGGAGCCGGGCGTTTCCGTGGCAGCCACCTCGTCGGATGTGACGGGGCGCGCTCCACCGTGCGCAAGCTCGTGGGGGTGCGGTTCCTCGGGCGCACGGCCGTCGAGCGGCATGCGGTGGCCACCGTGCGGGTGTCGCTGCCCCAGCCCGGCGAGGCGCTGCTGCACCGCGATCCGGACGGCGTGCCGGGCGAGGTCACCGCCCGGCCGCTGCCCGACAACAAGTGGCGGCTGGACTGGCTGCTCCCGCCGCGCGGCGAACTCGTCACCCCTGAGCAACTGCTGGGCCGGGTGCACGACACGCTGTGCACCTGGCGCGGCGACGGCCAGGAGGCACCGCCGTACGAACTGCTCGACACCGGCGTGCACACCTGCCATCAACGGCTGGCCCGCCGTTGGCGGGTGGGCCGGGTCTTCCTCGCCGGCGACGCCGCGCACCTGCTCGGCGCCCTGGGCACGCAGGCGGTCGAGGAGGGGCTGCGGGACGCCCTCAACCTGGCCTGGAAGCTTGCGCTGGCCCGCCGGGGCGGCCCGGGCGCCCCCGGCACCGAGGTACTGCTGGACAGCTACGAGGCCGAACGCCGCACCGCCGTGGCCCGCCGGCTGCGGGCCGTCGACCACGCGCTGCCGCTGGTCCGCCGCGGCGGGACCGGCGTGCGTGCGCTGCTTCCGGGCAGTGGCGCACGCGCCGGGACCGCGATGCTGGCGGACGGGCAGCTCGGGCGTGGACCGCTCGGCGCCGCACCCGGTTACGACCGGTCGCCGCTGACGCCGCCGGACCTCACCGGTGCCGTCGCGGTGGGCACGCCGCCCGGCGGGCAGGTCGAGGACGTCCCCGTGCTGTCCCCTGACCACGGGCGCGGGCGCCTGCGGGACTGGCTGGGCGGTGCCGGCGGGGACCTGCTCGCCGTCCTCGTCGCGCCGGGCGCGGGTGTGTGGGACAGCAGGCACTGGCGGTCGGCCGGGCTGATGCCGTCGCTGGCGACCGCGGTGGAGCAGTTGCCGCTGCACGCGCGGCTGCTGGTCGCGGAGGACTATCCGGGCGCGCCGCCCCACACGCTGCTGGTGGTCCGCCCGGACGGCCACCTGGTCGCGGCCGTGCCCGGCACCCGCACCGACCAGCTGCTCGCGTGCGCCGAGGCGCTGGCCGGAACGGCCGCGGCCGACCGGGAGCAGGACGGATTCAGGGCTTGACCTCGCGGTAGTAGCGCGCGGCTCCCGTGTGCAGCGGGAGCGGGTCGGTGTAGATCGCGGTGCGCAGGTCGACCTTCTGGGCCGCGTGCACCTCGTTGCCGATCTGGTCGCGGCTGTTGATCACCGAGCGGGTGACGGCCTCCGTCAGTGCCGCGTCGGTGCGGTCGGTGGTCACCAGGAGGTTGGCCACCGCCACCGTCCTGACCGGCTCGCCGTGCTGGATGGCCGGGTAGGCGTCCGCCGGCATCACGGCGGAGCGGTAGGCGCGGGCCAGCGGCTCGACTTCGTGCAGCTTCGGCATCAGGTCGCCCAGCGGGACCAGCCGGATCTCCATCCGGTCGGCGAGCTGTTCGACGGCCGTGGTCGGCAGTCCGCCGGACCAGAAGAAGGCATCCAGTTCGCCTCGTTGCAGCAGGCCGGGCATCCGGTCGATGCCCTCCGGCACCTCGACGACGTCCTTGTCGCGGTCCAGTCCGGCGGCCTGCAGCAGCCGTCCGGCGACCAGGCTCACCCCGGAGCGCGGCTCGCCCATGCCGACCCGCAGTCCGGCCAGGTCCGCCGCGGAGCGCACCGGGGAGTCGGCCGGGACGACGAGCTGCATGTAGTCGTCGTACAGTCGCGCCACGGCCCGCAGCCGGTCC
The DNA here is from genome assembly GCA_035698655.1 of Streptomyces sp. Taxonomy (GTDB): domain Bacteria; phylum Actinomycetota; class Actinomycetes; order Streptomycetales; family Streptomycetaceae; genus Streptomyces. The sequence continues at coordinate 7,850 of DASSBO010000212.1, read as the reverse complement.
GCGTCCTTGCCGCCGTCCCTGAGGTAGGCGGCGACGGCGTCGGCCTGCGCGATGGTGAAGTCGGCTTTGCCGGAGACCGCCATGTCGATGTTCTGCAGCGAGCCCTGGCTCGGCTCCAGCCGCACCCGCACGTGCGGCAGGTCGCGGGCCAGCCGCTGTTTGAGCAGCGTCCCGTAGCGCGCGTAGACGCCCGTGGGCACTCCGGTCGCGAACGTGACGTCCCCGCGCACCGTGGTGCCGCCGCCCGGTACGACCCACCACAGCAGCAGCCCGAGCAGCGTCACCGCCGCGGCGGTCAGCTGCACGGCGGGCCGGCGCACGGCTCGTGGAACGGTTCTGCGGGGCATGCCCGGATTCTGCCATTTTCCGGGCCTGAGCGGCAGGGGCGGAGCGCGCGGGGGAGGACGTACCCTGGTCGACTGAGATGACTGCGAAGACTTATGAGCTGCGGACGTTCGGCTGCCAGATGAACGTCCACGACAGCGAGCGGATGGCCGGCCTGCTGGAGGGCGCGGGGTACGTCCGTGCGCCCGAGGGGGCCGACGGCGCCGACGTGGTGGTGTTCAACACCTGTGCCGTGCGGGAGAACGCCGACAACAGGCTGTACGGCAACCTCGGCCAGCTCGCACCGCGCAAGGCGGCCGACCCGGACATGCAGATCGCCGTCGGCGGCTGCCTGGCGCAGAAGGACCGCGACACGATCGTGAAGAAGGCCCCCTGGGTCGACGTCGTGTTCGGCACGCACAACGTCGGCAAGCTGCCGGTGCTGCTGGAGCGTGCCCGCGTCGAGCGTGAGGCGCAGGTCGAGATCGCCGAGTCGCTGGAGGCGTTCCCCTCGACGCTGCCGACCCGCCGCGAGAGCGCCTACGCGGCGTGGGTCTCCGTCTCCGTGGGCTGCAACAACACCTGCACCTTCTGCATCGTGCCGCAGCTGCGCGGCAAGGAGAAGGACCGCAGGCCGGGAGACATTCTCGCCGAGGTCGAGGCGCTCGTGGCCGAGGGCGTCAGCGAGATCACGCTGCTGGGCCAGAACGTCAACGCCTACGGCAGCGACATCGGGGACCGCGAGGCGTTCAGCAAGCTGCTGCGCGCCTGCGGCGGCATCGACGGGCTGGAGCGGGTCCGCTTCACCTCGCCGCACCCGCGCGACTTCACCGACGACGTCATCGCCGCGATGGCCGAGACGCCCAACGTCATGCCGCAGCTGCACATGCCGCTGCAGTCCGGCTCCTCCCGCGTGCTGAAGGCGATGCGGCGCTCCTACCGCCAGGAGCGCTTCCTCGGCATCATCGAGAAGGTCCGTGCCGCCATGCCGGACGCCGCGATCTCCACGGACATCATCGTCGGCTTCCCCGGCGAGACCGAGGAGGACTTCGAACAGACGCTGCACGTCGTGCGCGAGGCGCGCTTCGCGCAGGCGTTCACCTTCCAGTACAGCAAGCGCCCGGGGACGCCCGCCGCCGAGATGCCCGACCAGCTGCCCAAGGCCGTCGTGCAGGAGCGCTACGAGCGGCTCGTCGCCCTCCAGGAGGAGATCTCCTGGGAGGAGAACAAGAAGCAGGTCGGCCGCACGCTGGAGGTGATGGTCGCCGAAGGCGAGGGCCGCAAGGACGGCACCACCCACCGGCTGTCCGGCCGGGCCCCCGACAACCGGCTCGTCCACTTCGCGCGCCCCGCGGAGCCGGTGCGTCCCGGTGACATGGCCACCGTCCGCGTCACCTACGCCGCGCCGCACCACCTGCTGGCCGAGGAGCCGCCGACGGCGGTGCGCCGCACCCGGTCCGGGGACGCCTGGGAGAAGCGGCAGGAGCCCGCGGAGGAGAGCACGGGCGTCATGCTCGGCCTGCCGGGCGTCGGCGCCCCGGAACCGCTCCCGGCCACCGGCTCGGGCTGCTCCGTCTGCTGAAACCGGCGTGTGCGGGGCCGGTTAAGCTGCCCGGCATGCTTGTCGCCGCAGCCGCCTGTCCGTGCCCTCCGCTTCTCGTCCCCGACGTGGCGTCCGGTGCCGCGCACGAGATGGACGAGGCACGCGCCGCCTGCCTCGAAGCGGTCGGTCTGCTCGCGGACGCGCGTCCCGACCGGCTGGTCGTCGTCGGCCCCGCCGAGCAGGACCGGCGCGGCACACACCCGCAGGGGACGCCCGGCTCGTTCCGCGAGTTCGGCGTCGGCCTGGACGTGACACTGGGCACCGGACCGGCGCCGGGTCAGCGGCGGCTGCCGTCCTCGCTGGCCGTGGCGGCCTGGCTGCTGGAGCGCGCGCAGTGGGACGCCGCACCGGTCGAGGGGCTGGGCGTCGGCGAGCCGCTTCGCCGCGCCCGGTGTGCGGAGACGGGCGGCGAGTTGGCGCAGCGCACCGACCGGCTGGCGCTGCTGGTCATGGGGGACGGCAGCGCGTGCCGCACGCTGAAGGCCCCCGGCTATTTCGACGAGCGGGCCGCGGACTTCGACGCGGCGGCCGCCCGTGCGCTGGGCGCTGCGGACAGCGCGGCGCTGCTGGCGCTCGACGAGAGACTCGGCTGCGAACTGCAGGCGTCCGGGCGGGCCGGCTGGCAGGTGCTGGCCGGCGCGGGGGCCGGCGCAGGTCTGTCGGGCCGGCTGCTGTACGACGAGGCGCCCTACGGCGTCGGATACCTGGTCGCCGCCTGGTCCTGAGGGGTGTCCTGCACGTGGGCCGCCCGGCGCTGCCGGGCGGCCCACGTGCAGGACGATCAGGCGGCGGTGCCGCCCGAACCGCCCTCCCGGTTCTCGTCGGACATGCCTTCCATGCGTTCCTTGGCCTTGTCCGTGCCGGTCTGGATCTTGTCGGTGTACTTTCCGCCTGTCCTGCGGTCCACGGTCTCAGCGCCCTTGTCCATGCCCTGGCCGACCTTGTCGCTGTGCTGGCCGAGCATGTCCTTGACCTTGTCCATGAAGCCCATGGCGGTCACCTTTCCGTGTGGCTTCCGTGCGGGGGCGCCTCGCCGCCGCCGCTGTCCGCGGCCGGTTCGACGGACGCGTCGGACGCACGACGACGGAACCTGGCGAAAACGCCCATATCCACTCTCGACCATACTCGGGTGGCGAACGTTCCGCCTTCTCGTGCGTCCTTCCCGCGTTCCTGCGCCGGTGCGCGTGCCCGAAAAGCCCCGGACCGAATCCCGTTTGCGAGACTTGGCCCCGTGCGAACCGAGTCCCCCGCCCCCCGTGCCCGCCCGCAGGTCATCGCCGTCGTCGGCGCCACCGCAGCCGGAAAGTCCGACCTGGCCGTCGAGATCGCCCGGCGGACCGGCGGCGAGGTCGTCAACGCCGACTCGATGCAGCTGTACCGGGGCATGGACATCGGGACCGCGAAGCTCACGCACGCGCAGCGCCGCGGGGTGCCGCACCACCTGCTGGACGTCTGGGACGTGACCGTCCCGGCCAGCGTCGCGGAGTACCAGCGGCTGGCGCGGGCCGAGATCGACCGGCTGCTGGCCGCCGGCCGGGTACCCGTGCTGGTCGGCGGCTCCGGGCTGTACGTGCGCGGTGCGATCGACGTCATGGAGTTCCCCGGCACGGACCCCGCGGTGCGCGCCCGGCTGGAGGCCGAACTGGCCGAGCACGGCTCGGGCGCGCTGCACGCCCGGCTCGCCGTTGCGGACCCGCAGGCGGCCGCCGCGATCCTGCCGAGCAACGGCCGCCGGGTGGTGCGTGCGCTGGAGGTCATCGAGATCACCGGCCGGCCCTTCACCGCGAACCTCCCCGGTCACGAGTCCGTCTACGACACGCTGCAGATCGGCGTCGAGGTGCCCCGCCCCGAACTGGACGAGCGGATCGCCGCCCGGGTCGGGCACATGTGGGACGCCGGACTCGTCGCGGAGGTCCGCGCGCTGGCCGGCGCCGGACTGCGCGAGGGGCGCACCGCCTCCCGCGCGCTCGGCTACCAGCAGGTGCTCGCGGCCCTCGCCGGCGAGTGCACCGAGGAGGAAGCACGGAACGAGACGGTCCGCGCCACCAAGCGTTTCGCGCGGCGCCAGGACTCCTGGTTCCGCCGCGACCCGCGGGTGCACTGGCTGAGCGGTTCGGCCGCCGACCGCGCGGAGCTGACGGACGGCGCGCTGACCTTGGTCGAACGAGCGGTCACAGCCTGATCACGTCATGGCATCGGGACGCTCCGGGCGCCGTTTGCGGCCTCCCGCACGTGCCATCATCGACCATCGCTTGAGTCGTCGAAGCCGAGTCGGGAGGGCAGGAGCGATGGTGGCCGGCCCTCGTGACAACCAGGACCCCGGAGCCCGGTACGTCGGTCTCGAAGAGCTCGACGAACTGGGCGGCGAGGACCTGGAGGCCTCGTCCGCGGACCAGCCCGTCGAGCCGCACGAGCTGCGCCCCGAGCGGCGGCTGCGGGCCTGGCAGCTCGCTCCGATCGTGATCCTCGGCGTGCTCGGCTCGCTGATGTTCGCCTTCCCGCTGGCCTTCGAGCCCGGCGGCAGGTCGGGCGCCGTCGTCGCCATGCTGGGCCTGCTGATCTGCTGCTGCGCCGCCGGCTGGGGCGTGATGGCCGCCCGTCGCGTGGGCCACACCTGGCCCGGGCTGCCGGAGCCCGGCTCCGGCGAGCGGGCCGACTGGCGGGTGATCGTCCTCTCTGTCGCCGTCGTGGGCCTCCCGGCGGCCCTCGCCCTGTGGCGCGTCGCCCGGCTCAGATGACGCGGCGGCCTCCCGTACGATCGGTGACGTGACCAGCCCGCAGCAGCCCGTGCCGTTCCTCAAGGGACACGGCACCGAGAACGACTTCGTCATCCTGCACGACCACGACGGCCGCCTGGAGCTGTCCGCGGCCGCCGTCGCCCGGCTGTGCGACCGCCGGGCCGGCATCGGGGGCGACGGGCTGCTCCGCGTGGTGCGCGCCGCCGCGCACCCGGACGCGCACGCCATGGCGGACCAGGCCGAGTGGTTCATGGACTACCGCAACGGCGACGGCTCCGTGGCCGAGATGTGCGGCAACGGAGTGCGGGTGTTCGTCCGCAGCCTGCAGCGTGCCGGGCTCGTCACGGAGGGCGAGGTGCCGGTCGCCACCCGGGCCGGTGTGCGCCGCGTCCGGCTGCACGAAGGCGGGGACGTCACGGTCGCCATGGGCCGCGCCCTGCTGCCGGGCGGCGAGGTGAAGGTGTCGGCGGCGGGCCGCGGCTGGCCCGCCGTGCACGTCGACATGGGCAACCCGCACGCCGTCGCCTTCGTCGACGACCTCGACGCGTGCGGCCCGCTGTACGAGGCGCCCGAGGTGGCCCCCGCGGCGACCTACCCGCACGGCGTCAACGTCGAGTTCGTCGTCGACCGCGGGCCGCGGCACGTCGCCCTGCGCGTCCACGAGCGCGGAGCGGGCGAGACCCGCTCCTGCGGCACCGGCGCCTGCGCCGTGATGGTCGCCGCCGCACGCCGGGACGGGTCGGACCCCGCGGCGGACGGCACGCCCGTCACCTACACCGTCGACGTCCCCGGCGGGAGCCTGCGCATCACCGAACGGACCGACGGCTCGGTGGAGATGACCGGGCCGGCGGTGATCGTCGCCGAGGGCACCCTCGACCCGGCACTGCTGCGCGCCTGAGCCGGACCCCTTTCCCGGCCTCGCAACCGCAAACGTCGCTCGAACGGGTGAGTAGCTCCGCGCTGGGCGGGATCGGGTGAGCCGGCCGTGGTGGGCTCGGTAGCATCGGATCCCCGGGTGCTCGGGGTGTCGACGAGCGGGAGCTGCCCATGAGTGCGGTACGGAACCTTCGCAGACTCAGCCGCGCCGCCCTGCTCAGACCCGCCTCCCGCGACGGCCTGCCGGACGCCCTCGAACACGTCGCGCAGGCGCACCGCGCCCACCATCCGGGTGCCGACCTCGACCCGCTGCGCCGCGCCTACCTGTGCGCCGAGTCCTCCCACCGCGGACAACTGCGCAAGAGCGGTGAGCCCTACATCACCCACCCGCTCGCCGTCACCCTGATCCTCGCCCAACTCGGCGCCGAAACGACGACGCTGACGGCCTCTTTGCTGCACGACACCGTTGAGGACACCGACGTCACGCTGGACCAGGTGCGCGAGGAGTTCGGCGCCGAGGTCTGCCACCTCGTCGACGGCGTCACCAAACTGGAGAAGGTCGACTACGGCAGCGCCGCCGAACCCGAGACCTTCCGCAAGATGCTCGTCGCCACCGGCAGCGACGTGCGGGTGATGTCCATCAAGCTCGCCGACCGGCTGCACAACATGCGCACCCTCGGCGTGATGCGTCCGGAGAAGCAGGTCCGCATCGCGCGCGTCACCCGCGACGTCCTCATCCCGCTGGCCGAACGGCTCGGCGTCCAGACCCTCAAACGGGAGTTGGAGGACCTGGTCTTCGCGATCCTGCACACCGAGGAGCACGAGCGGACCCGGCAGCTGGCCCGCGCGCACACCGCCCGCCCCGACCCGCTGACCGAGGTGGCCGCCGGCGTGCGCTCGGTCCTGGACGAGGCGGGGATCGAGGCGCAGGTCCTCATCCGGCCCCGCCATCTGGTCTCGCTGCACCGGCTGCACCTCAAACGCGGCGAGCTCGGACCGTGCGACTTCGGCCGGCTGCTCATCCTCGTCGCCGAGGACGCCGACTGCTACGCGGTCCTGGGCGAGCTGCACACCTGCTTCACGCCGGTCATCGCCGAGTTCAAGGACTTCATCGCCGTCCCCAAGTTCAACCTCTACCAGTCCCTGCACACCGCCTTCGCGGACGGCGACGGCCGGGTCGCAGAAGTGCTGGTGCGCACCGACCGCATGCACCGGGTGGCCGAGGCGGGCGTCATCGCGCTCGGCGACCCCGGGCGTCCGGCCGCCGGCGAGTCCGGCGAGGGCGAACTCGCCGATCCCACCCGCCCGGGCTGGCTCTCCCGGCTCCTGGAGTGGCAGAGCGACGCCCCCGACCCGGACATCTTCTGGTCGGAACTGCGCGAGGAACTCGCCGAGGACGGCGAGATCACCGTCTACTGCACGCCGGACGGCGCGGCCCTGCCGCTCCCCGCGGGCGCCACCTGCGTCGACGCCGCCTACGCCCGGCACGGCGAGGCCGCGCACCGCTGCCTCGGCGCCCACGTCAACGGCCGGCTGACCGCCCTGAGCACTCCCCTGCGCGACGGTGACGACGTCCGGCTCTTCCTCGCGCCGGACGGGCCCGCCGACGCGCCGCAGGCCTACGGCCCGGCGCGGCAGTGGCTGGAGCACGCACGCACTCCGGCGGCCCGCATCGCCATCCGCCGCTGGCTCGCCGCGCACCCCGGCGGCCCGCACAGCCCCGAGCCGCCCGGGCCGCCCGCACAGGCACCCAGGCCGCGCCCGGCGCCGCGGCCCGTCGCGCACCCGAAGCGGCAGCCCGCCGCGGAGAACCCGCCCGTCGTCACCGCACACCCGGAGGCACCGGTAAGGCTGGCCCGCTGCTGCACCCCTGTACCACCCGACGCCGTCACCGGCTTCGCCGTGCGCGGCGGCGCGGTCACCGTGCACCGCGACAGCTGTCAGGCCGTGGCCAGGATGGCGGGCGACGGGCGCCGCCCGGTACCGGTCAGCTGGCGGCAGCACGCCACCTGGTGCCGGGTCACGCTGCGGGCCGAGGCGTTCGTCCGCCCGCGGCTGCTGGTGGACCTGACCGAGGCCATCGCGGCGGAGGGGGTCGCCGTGGTCGCCGCCGACGTCGAGCCGCCCTGTGAGCAGCGCGTGCGGCACACCTACACGCTGCGGCTGCCCGACGCCACCGGCCTGCCCGCCCTCATGCGGGCCATGCGCCGGGTCCCCGGCGTCTACGACGTCTCACGCGCGGTCCGCCCGGCGGCCGCCGGGTAGCCCCTGCTTCTCGTACCTCCGTCCGGGTGCGCTCCGCACGCGCC
>DASSBO010000211.1:0-8826 GCA_035698655.1 Streptomyces sp. | reverse complement strand
GGCCCGTACCGGCCTTCCGCGTATCCGCGTGCTCTCCGGCTCAGGCCGGCGCGTGCTCGACGCTCTTGGCGAACTCGCGCAGGAACGCCTCGTCGAACGCCTTCAGGTCGTCCGGCTTGCGGCTGGTCACCAGCACGTTCGGTCCGTGATCGCACACGACCACGCGCTCGTCGACCCATTCACCGCCCGCGTTGCGGATGTCCGTCTGCAGGCTCGGCCACGACGTGAGCCGCCGCCCACGCACGACGTCCGCCTCCACCAGCATCCACAGCGCGTGGCAGATGGCCGCGACCGGCTTACCCGCGTCGAAGAAGCCCCGTACGAGCGCGACGGCGTCCTCGTCCATGCGCAACGCGTCCGGATTGGCCACGCCACCGGGCAGGACCAGCCCGTCGAACTCGTCCACCGACGCCTCCGCGACGGTCTCGTCCACCGGGAAGGTGTCCGCCTTGTCGAGATGGTGGAACGCCTGCACGGTGCCCGGGGTCGGGCACACCAGCCGCGGCGTGCCGCCGGCGTCGATCACCGACTGCCACGGATCCGTGAGCTCCAGCTGCTCGACCCCTGCTGCTGCCGTCAGAAAGGCGACCTTCACCTGACTCACGTCCTTTCGGCTGCGGTCGTACGTACACGAACCTCCCGGGTCCCCGCCCAATGCCCCGCCATGCCCGGCCGGCGCGTTCCGCTGTGCCTACCTCTGAGGTAATCGACGCGGGGCGCCGGCCCGGCCACCATCGGTGACAGCACCACACACCCGATCCGCGCCGGCCCCACAGGAGGCACCCGTGACCGCCTACGCCATCGCCCACCTCCGCGTCCCCCGCCCGCACGCCGACCTGATCCCCTACGTCGAGCGCATCCAGTCCACCCTCGACCCCTACGGCGGGCGGTTCCTCGTGCACGGCGGGCACAAGGAGCTCGTCGAGGGCGCCTGGCCCGGCGACGTCGTCCTCATCGAGTTCCCCGACGCCGCCACCGCGCGCGCCTGGTACGCCTCGCCCGGCTACCAGGAGATCCTCCCGCTGCGCACCGCACACGCCGTCGGCGACATCGTCATCGTCGAAGGCGTCGGGGCGGGCTACGACCCGGCCGGCAAGGCGGACGTCTTCCGCGCGGCGCTCGCAGCGGGCTGACCGGCGGAATTCCTGCGGCCGTCCGGCGGTTGTACAAGGCGGAGGCACCTCGACGGGTGCCTCCGACCGGTTCACGTCCACCCAGGAGGAACACCCCCGCTCATGTCGGTCACCACGGTCCCCGCCTACGCCGCTCCCTCCCCCAAGGCTCCGCTGGAGCCCACCACCGTGCAGCGGCGGAAACCGGGCCCCCACGACGTGCTCATCGAGATCAAGTACGCCGGCATCTGCCACAGCGACATCCACCAGGTCCAGGAGGAGTGGGGCGAGTCGATCTTCCCCATGGTCCCGGGCCACGAGATCGCCGGTGTCGTCGCCGAGGTCGGCTCCGAGGTCACCCGGCACTCCGTCGGCGACCACGTCGGCGTCGGCTGCTTCGTCGACTCCTGCCGCACCTGCGACAACTGCATGAACGGCCTGCAGCAGTACTGCACCGGCAAGGGCGGCTCCACCGCCACCTACAACGATCGCGACAAGGACGGCGAGGTCACCTACGGCGGCTACAGCACCCACGTCGTCGTCGACGAGAACTACACCCTGCGCATCCCCGACGCGCTCTCCCTCGACGCCGCCGCCCCGCTGCTGTGCGCCGGCATCACCGTCTACTCCCCGCTCGCCCACTGGAAGGCCGGGCCCGGCAAGCGCGTCGCGGTCGTCGGCATGGGCGGCCTCGGCCACATGGGCGTCAAGATCGCGCACGCCATGGGCGCCGAGGTCACCGTCCTCAGCCAGAGCCTGCGCAAGCAGGAGGACGGGCTCCGGCTGGGCGCCGACCACTTCCACGCCACGAGCGACCCGGCCACCTTCGAGGAGCTGGCGGGCAGCTTCGACCTCATCGTCAACACCGTCTCTGCCAACCTGGACCTGGACGCCTACCTGAGCCTGCTGCGCACGGACGGCGTCCTCGCCAACGTCGGCGCCCCGGAGAATCCGGTCAAGGTCAGCCCGTTCTCCCTGATCGGCGGGCGCAAGACGCTCGCGGGCTCGATGATCGGCGGCATCCCGGAGACCCAGGAGATGCTCGACTTCTGCGCCGAGCACGGACTGGGCGCCGAGATCGAGGTGATCGGCGCGGACCGCATCAACGAGGCGTACGAGCGGGTCGTCGGCAGCGATGTGCGCTACCGCTTCGTCATCGACACCGCGACGCTGCGCTGAGCCCGCGCACCCTCCGGTGAGAGCTGTGAGCCCCGTCGCCGGCGGGGCTCACAGTTCCTCTTCCATCCGGATTGCCTGCCGCAGCTCCTCGTGCGCCGTGCGGGACTTCCCCTCGCGCTGCTCCAGGAGAGCCGCCGCGATCGCGTCCAGCTTCCGCTGGATGGCGTGCTCGGCGCGCAGCTCGCTGTTCTTCAGCAACGCGAGCAGCAGCAGGTTGACGGCCGCCAGCCAGTCCCCGGTGAAGAGCATCCACGCCAGCGGCACCCCCGCGAGATGGACCGCGACGAACGCGGCGATCAGCAGCAGGCAGCAGCCGTAGAAGGCGGGCGACGCGGTGATGTTCGACGCCGTCTCCGCCAGGCGCTCGAACCGGCCGCGGTGCGGGCCGCCGCGTTCGACGGGGTGGCGCATGGTCATGCCCTGGCCGTTCCCGCCTCACCCGCGGACTCTTCGGCAGCGCGCACACATCGCCCGATCGGCGGACGGCCGGCCGTGTCCGGGCCGCGGCTCAGCCCTTGGGCGTCGACTCCTCGCCGCTGCCGTCACCGCGCCGGCGCAGCTCCTCCTCGCGGCGGCGCAGGTCCGCCTCCCAGCTCTTCAGCAGCTGCTCGTCGCGCCGGTTCTCCTCCCGCAGCGACCGCAGGAACTCCGGGTTGTCGTCCGGCGGCACCACCGGGCCCGACGCCATCCGGTGGTTGCGGTGCCACTCCGAGGGCGTGCTCCCGTGCCGCCGCGCGGCCGCGCCGCGCCGGTCCTTGCCCACGGCGAGCCAGGCGACCGGGCCGAGGAAGACCTCGCCGAAGAGCAGCACGATGAGCACCCAGGCCACCTTCGGCAGGTGCCGCACCTCCTCCTCGGGTGTGAGCACACAGTCGATGAACGCGTATATCCACAGCGCGAGCATCAGCAGGAACGGCAGGTATCTGAGCACAGCGAACGCCCCCCAGGCGCGAACGGAACGTGGCACGGCACCACCCGAGACGCGCGTCACCCTAGCGGCCCCCTCCGACGCCGTCCTGCGCGGGTCTACCCTGCGGGATCATGCGCGACAAGCCTGTTCTGCCGTCGGCCGCCGAACTGTCCGAGGACGGTTTCGTCCCGGCCGCGCACGCGCTGCTGGCCGGCCTCGTCGCGGCCGGCGCCGCGCTCGGCTGGGTCGAGCCGCCCCGCCGCGAGGAGGTCGCCGGCCTGCTCGACGAGGTCCGTCGCGCGGCCGCGGCCGGCGACGCCGCGCTGCGCGCCGCCTACCTGGACGGGCGGCTGGCCGGCCTGGGCTACTGGCGCCGCTACCAGCGGCCCACCCACCGCCCGCACGCCGACCTGGAGAAGCTCGCCGTCGCCCCGCACGCGGCCGGCCGCGGCGTCGGGCGCGCGTTGACGCGGGCACTGATCGACGACGCGCGCGACGCGGGCGTCGAGGTGCTGACCCTGGACGCGCGGGGCGACAACGCCCGTGCCCTGAACCTCTACCGGAGCCTCGGCTTCACCGAGTACGGCCGCCTCCCGGCGTTCGTCGCGGTCGGCGACCGGCGCTACGACAAGGTCTTGTGCATGCTCGACCTGCGCCCCGGACGCTGACGCCTCGCAGCGGCCGGCGCGGTCACCACCTGCCCAGTGGCGGTGTGGTCTCCGACGGCGGTGCGATCCACGGGTGGGCGACGGCCGCCCAGGCCGAGAAGGCCAGCACCGCGCAGACGGCGAGGCACCACAGCGTGGCCCGCACCGCCTGACGACGGCGCAGCAGGTGCCCGCCGCTGTCGACGGCGCGTGCCGCCAGGTCCGGAGGCAGCGGCGCGGCCGGCCCGTCGAGGAGGCGGCGCACCTCGGTCTCCTTGCGGTCAGGGGATCTCACGCCGGTCCACCCACCTTCTTCTTCTGCCGCTCGGGCGCAGCCGCCCCGTGCTCCGGTGTGCCGGTCTCCTCCGGCGGGTCCGGGCGGCTGAGCATGGTGGCGACGGCCCGGGTGCACACGGCGCGCACCCGCTCGACGGGCAGCCCGAGGCAGGCGGCGGTCTGTTCCTCGTCGACGCCCTCGTGGAGCCGCAAAACGAGGATCAGCCGTTCCTGCGGGGGCAGCCTGCTCAGCAGCCCGCCGCGTGGCCGGCGGTAGTGCCAGGCGCCGCGGGCGAACCGGCCGGCGAGTTCCTCGCGGGTGCGGGCGTAGGGGTCCTCGCCGCGCAGCCGGTCCCAGCCCGCGTAGGTGCGGGCCAGCGTGTCGACGAGCAGCCGCTCCGCCAGCGGTGCGGCGCCTTCGGGTTCCGCGGTGAGCAGGGTGGCGGCATGCAGCAGCCGTCCTCCGGCGCCCGCGACGAAGGCCTCGAACTCCCGGGCGCGGCGAGGATCCGGTCTGCCTTCCCGCTCCTGCACTGGCGCCTCCCCGCCTCTTATGTGACGGCAGGGCAGGTGATCGAATCAAGGGGCGGGAGGGGACTCGTCGCGGTCGGGGCCGACCCCGTTGCGCTGTGGTGTGCCGAGAGCGGTCTGCAGGCCGGCCAGGCCGATGTTGAACCGGGTGAGCAGCGAGCAGAAGATCTCCTTCTCCTCCTGCGACCAGTCGTCCGTGAGGATGGCCATGAGTTCGCGGCGCGAGGAGCGCACCTGCCCCAGGCGGGAGACGCCGCGCTCGGACAGCTGGAGGACGACGGCGCGGCCGTCCTCGGGGTGCGAGGCGCGGGTCACCAGCCCGGAGTCGACCAGGGGTGCGACCTGGCGGGTGACCGTGGAGGAGTCGATGCCCATGTTCGCGGCGAGCGCCTTGACGCCGGTCGGGCCGTCCTGGTCGAGACGGTTCAGCAGCAGGTAGGCGGCGCGGTCCATCGAGTTGCGCGCCTGGCCGACGCCGCCCAGGCGGGTCTGCTCGGCACGGCGCGCGAAGACGGCGACCTGGTGCTGCATCGAGTCGAGGACCGCCGGGTCTCTGTGAACGCCGGGGTCGGAGGTGGGTGTCACGTCCGGGTGCGTGGGCATGGCCGGGATGCTCGCTTCTGCCGGGAGGAACGGATACGGGTGGGGTTGGGCCACAGGGTACGCGGACGCGGCGCGGACGGTACCTGTGCTGCAGAAACCCGTGCGCTGCGCGCGGAGGCTGCGAGACTGGCGGCATGGTTGCCAGTTCTGCGGAGGGCGCCGCGCCCGCCCTGCCGGTCTCTGCCGACGACGTGCGCACCGCACAGAAGATGCTGACGGGGGTGGTGCGCACGACCGCCCTCAAGGGGAATCGTCACCTCACCTCGCTCGTCGGTTCTCCGGTGCACCTGAAGTGCGAGAACCTGCAGCGTACGGGCTCGTTCAAGCTGCGTGGCGCCTACACGCGGATCGTCGGCCTGTCCGCCGGCGAGCGGGAGCGCGGCGTCGTGGCCGCCAGCGCGGGGAACCACGCGCAGGGCGTGGCGCTGGCCGCGTCGCTGCTCGGGGTGCGTTCGACGGTGTTCATGCCGATGGGCGCGCCGCTGCCGAAGGTCGCGGCGACCCGGGAGTACGGCGCGCAGGTGCGGATGCACGGCCAGGTGGTGGACGAGACCCTGCGGGCGGCGCAGGAGTACGCCGAGGAGACGGGCGCCGTGCTCATCCATCCCTTCGACCACCCGGACGTGGTGGCCGGGCAGGGCACGGTGGGGCTGGAGATCCTCGAGCAGTGCCCGGAGGTGCGCACCGTCGTCGTCGGCGTGGGCGGCGGGGGACTGATCGCCGGGATGGCGGTCGCGGTGAAGCAACTGCGGCCGGACGTGCGGATCGTGGGCGTGCAGGCGGAGGGCGCCGCGGCCTATCCGCCCTCGCTGTCCGCCGGCCGGCCGGTGGGGCTGAAGACGCTCTCGACGATGGCGGACGGCATCAAGGTGGGGCGGCCGGGTGACGTGCCCTTCGACATCGTCGGCGCTCTCGTCGACGAGATCCGTACCGTGTCGGAGGACGCGCTCTCCAGTGCTCTGCTGCTGTGTCTGGAACGGGCCAAGCTGGTGGTGGAGCCGGCGGGTGCCGCTCCGGTGGCGGCGCTGCTGTCCGAACCGGGCGCCTTCGAGGGGCCGGTGGTGGCGGTGCTCTCGGGCGGGAACGTCGACCCTCTCGTGCTGCAGCGGACGCTGCGGCACGGCATGGCGGCGGCCGGCCGCTACCTCTCGCTGCGGCTGCGGATCTCCGACCGTCCGGGGGCGCTGGCCTCGCTGCTCGGTGAATTGTCAGCGGCAGACGCTAACGTCCTCGACGTGAGCCACGTGCGGACCGATCCACGGCTCGGGCTCGACGAGGTGGAGGTGGAGCTGCATCTGGAGACGAAGGGACCGGAACACTGCATCAACCTGTCCTCGGGGCTGCGCGCGGCCGGGTACACGGTGATGGGCTGACCCGCGCACGCGACTGTCGCGATTTTCGGTTGACGCGATATATCGCGTCGGTGCAGAGTAAAGGGTCCCACGGTTCACCCTGTTTCGCTTCTCACTCACACCACTCCACGGGAGCCACTCATGCCAGGCGCCATTTACGCCGAGGGTCTGGTGAAGACCTTCGGCGACGTCAGGGCTCTGGACGGCGTCGATCTCGACGTGCCCGAAGGCACCGTCCTGGGCCTGCTCGGGCCGAACGGCGCGGGCAAGACCACCGCCGTACGCGTCCTGACCACCCTGCTGATGCCCGACAGCGGCAAGGCGGTCGTCGCCGGGCTCGACGTGCTCAAACAGCCCACCGAGGTGCGCAGGTCCATCGGGCTGTCCGGCCAGTTCGCCGCCGTCGACGAGTACCTGACCGGCCGCGAGAACCTGCAGATGGTCGGGCAGCTCTACCAGATGTCCGGCCGCGACGCGAAGCGCCGGGCCGCCGAGCTGCTCGAGCGCTTCAACCTCGCCGACGCCGCCGACCGCACGGCCAAGACCTACTCCGGCGGCATGCGCCGCCGCCTCGACCTGGCCGCGGCCCTCGTGGTCAGCCCGCCCGTGATGTTCATGGACGAGCCGACCACCGGCCTGGACCCGCGCAACCGGCAGCAGCTGTGGGAGGTCATCGAGGAACTGGTCGCCGGCGGCACCACCCTGCTGCTGACCACCCAGTACCTGGAGGAGGCCGACCGCCTCGCCCACGACATCGCCGTCGTCGACCACGGCCGGGTCATCGAACGCGGCACCTCCGACCAGCTCAAGGCCCGCACCGGCGGCGAGCGGGTCGAGGTGGTCGTCCACGAGCGGGAGCACATCGAGGTGGCCGACGCCGTGCTGCGCGGCTTCGGCAAGGGCGACACCGTCGTGGAGACCCACACCCGCCGGGTCACCGTCCCGGTCTCCGGCGGCGCGAAGCTGCTGGCCGAGGTCATCCGCGAACTGGACGGGCGCGGCGTCGAGATCGACGACATCGGTCTGCGCCGCCCCACCCTCGACGACGTCTTCATCTCCCTGACCGGCCACGCGGCCGAGGACGAGAACAGCAACGGCACGGCCGGCGACGGCGACGCCGCCGGCAAGGGCAGGAAGGCCGCCGAGGCCGCCGCGAAGGAGGCCGCCAAGTGAGCGCCACCGCCACCACCGGAATCCGGACCACCGCCCCGCAGGCCAAGGGCGGCGTGCGGCAGTCCGTCAGCGACTCGCTGATCATCGCCAAGCGCAACCTGCTCCGCATGATGCGCATCCCCGAAGTGGTCATCTTCGGGCTCATCCAGCCGATCATGTTCGTGGTGCTGTTCAGCTACGTCTTCGGCGGCTCGATCAACATCCCCGGTTCCGGCCTCGACCCGGACCTGTACCGGGAGTTCCTGATGGGCGGCATCTTCGCCCAGACGGTCACCTTCGCCACTGCCGGCGCCGGCGCCGGCATCGCCGAGGACATGCACAAGGGCCTCATCGACCGCTTCCGCGCCCTGCCGATGGCACGCGGCGCGGTCCTCACCGGCCGCACTTTCGCCGACCTGGTCCAGACGGCGCTCACCCTCGTGGTGCTCGCGATCGTCGCGGTGCTGGTCGGCTGGCGCATCCACGAGGGCGTGGCGAAGATGTTCGCCGGTTTCGCCCTGCTGCTGCTCCTCGGCTACGCCTTCACCTGGATCGGCGCACTGATCGGTCTGTCGGTACGCACCCCCGAGGCGGCCACCTCCGGCGGCCTCGTGTGGCTCTTCCCGCTGACCTTCATCTCGAACGCGTTCGTGCCCTCGCAGAACATGCCGGCCTTCCTGCAGACCATCGCCGACTGGAACCCGTTCAGCGCGACGGTCCAGGCGGCGCGCGAGCTGTTCGGCAACATCCCCCCGGGCTATCCGGTGCCGGACGCCTGGCCCATGCAGCACCCCGTGTGGGCGTCGCTGATCTGGTCGGCCGTCATCATCGTGTTCTTCCGCACCCTGGCCGTGCGCAAGTACAAGTCGGCCACGGCCTGACGACGACACGGGACGAAAAGGCCCCGCAGGCGCACGCCTGCGGGGCTTCCTCGTGTCGTCTCGTGTCGTCGTCCCGTCAGCCCTTGTAGGGCTTGGCCTCCAGGATGCGCACCGAGGCCTTCTTGCCGTTGGGCAGCTCGTACTCGGCGTCCGTGCCGACCTTCTGGCCGTTCACGCCGTCGC
>DASSBO010000210.1:0-7346 GCA_035698655.1 Streptomyces sp. | reverse complement strand
GGGCCCGCCGCGGTGGCATCCGGCGCCTTCTCCGCCGCGGCCGTGGCGCGCTCCAGCAAGGCGGACGCCGCGCCCTCGTCGACCTCGAACTCGGGCACCCTGCCCGGGTGCTCGGCCTCCCGCCGCCAGCTCGCGTAGCGGCAGGCCTCCGACAGTGCGCGCACGGCACGCTCCGGAGCCGGGTAGGAGGGGATGCCGCGCCGGGCCAGCGCCTCGTCCAGGCCCTCGATGGCCAGGTGCACCACGGCGATCGGCTTGTCGGCCTGTGCGGTCTCCTCCTGCAGGGCGTCGGCGAGTTCCTCGACGGGCGTGTCACCGACCCAGGGGATGACGGTGACGACGGCGGCGTCGGTGGCCGGGTCCTGCAGGGCGTCGCGCAGGGCGCGCCGGAAGTCGTCGGGAGTGGCGGACGTGGTGAGGTCCCGCACGGGCCGGGGGCGGAGTCCGTCGGTGAGCGCGGCGTCGTAGGTGAGCAGGCACAGCGACTCGGCGTTGCCGAAGACGGCGAGCCGCGGCCCGGCGGGCAGCGGCTGCTGCGCCAGCAGGACGCCGGCGTCGACCTGTTCGGTGACGGTGTCCACCAGCAGCACCCCGGCCTGCCGCAGCAGGCTGGAGGCGGTCGCGTCGGGTGTGCTGGGCGCGGGGGCGGCGTGGCCGGGCGGCGGCGTGGAGGCGCTGTGCCGGGCGCCCTTGACCACGACGACCGGCTTGCGGGCGGCGACGCGCCGCGCGAGGCGGGTGAACTTGCGCGGGTTGCCGATGGATTCGAGGTACATCAGGGCGACGTCGGTGTCCGGGTCGTCGTCCCAGAACTGCAGCAGGTCGTTGCCGGAGACGTCGGCGCGGTTGCCTGCGGAGACGAACGTGGACAGTCCGGCGCCGCGCCGGTGCAGGCCGGTCAGCAGGGCGATGCCGATGGCGCCGGACTGGGTGAACAGCCCGATGCGGCCGCGGGCCGGCGCCTGGGGTGCGGGGATGGCGTTGAGCCGTACGGCCGGTGAGGTGTTGACGATGCCGAAGGCGTTGGGCCCGATGATGCGCATGCCGTGGGAGCGGGCCTGGTGGACCAGTTCGCGTTGCCGGTCGCGGGAGAAGTCGGCGGAGAGGACGACGAGGCCCTGCACGCCGCGTGCGCCGCACTCGTCGACGATGTCGGGCACGCCGGCGGCCGGCACCGCGACGACGGCGAGGTCGGGCGGGTGCGGGGTGTCGGCGACGGAGCGGTAGGCGTCGGCGTCGCCGAGCCGGGTGCCGGGCTCGGCGGAGTGGTTGACGGCGTAGACCTCGCCGGTGAACCCGGACGTGCGCAGGCTGTCCAGCACCGCCCGCCCGGCGCCCCTGGCCCGTCGGCTCGCGCCGATGACGGCGACGGAGGCTGGGGCGAGCAGGCGCTGCACGGAGCGTGCCTCCGCGCGTTGTTCGCGGCCGTGCATGACGGCGAGTGACTGCTCGGTGGGCTCGAGGTCGAAGGTGAGCCGGACGGCGCCGTCCTCGAAGCTGCGCTGCTGGGAGTAGCCGGCGTCGGTGAAGACCTTGATCATCTTCCGGTTGGCCGGCAGCACTTCGGCGATGAAGCGGCGGATGCCGCGTTCCCGGGCGACGGCCCCGATGTGCTCCAGCAGGGTGGAGGCGACACCGCGGCCCTGGTGGGCGTCCTGGACGAGGAAGGCGACCTCGGCGGAGTCCGCCGAACCGGAGGCCGCGCGGCCGGCCGCGTCGATGCGGTCGTAGCGGACGGTGGCGATGATCTGGCCGCCGACGGTGGCGGCCAGGCCGACCCGGTCGACGTAGTCGTGGTGGGTGAAGTGCCGCACGTCGCGGGCGGACAGCCGCGGGTAGGGGGCGAAGAACCGGTAGTACTTCGACTCGTCCGAGACCTGCTCGTAGAACGTGACGAGGCGGTCCGCGTCGTCCGCGGTGATGGGCCGCACGCGGGCTGTCCCGCCGTCGCGGAGGACGACGTCGGCTTCCCAGTGGGTCGGATAGGCACGCTCCGCCGGGGTCTGCATGAGGTCAGGGTACGGCGGCGCGTGCGAGGCTGGATCAGGTGAGTGACCACGGAAAGGACCGCACCATGCTGGAACGCAGTGTGACCGTCGGCTGGCCGGAGGGGCTGCACGCCCGGCCCGCCTCCGTGTTCTGCCGGGCCGTGACCTCGGCCGGCGTCGCGGTGACCGTGCGCAAGGGCGACGGGCCGCCGGTCAACGCCGCTTCGATGCTGGGCGTGCTGAGCCTGGGCGCGGAGCACGGTGACGAGATCGTGCTCGCCTCCGAGCAGGAGGGCGCGCAGGGGGCGCTGGAACGGCTGGTGAAGCTGGTCTCCGACGGGCTGGAGGAACTGCCCGAGACGGTGTGAGACGCCGGCGGCCGGCGCCTCACACCGCCGTCGCCGGATCTCAGACCACGGTCACCTCGCCGATGCCCAGCTCACGGACCGGGTCGGCGATCTGCGCGGCGTCGCCGACGAGCACCGTGACCAGCCGGTCGACGGGGAAGGCGCTGACCACCGCGGCGGTCGCCTCGACGGTGCCGGTCTCGGCCAGCCGCGCGTACAGGTCGCCCTGGAAGTCGTCGGGCAGGTGCTGCTCGACCTGATCGGCCAGGGTGTCGGCGACGGCCGAAGCGGTCTCGTACCGCAGCGGCGCCACGCCGACCAGGTTGCGCACGGCGGTGTCGCGCTCCTCGTCGGTGAGCCCGTCGGCGGCGAGGGTGCGCAGCACCTGCCACAGGTCCGCCAGCGCCGGGCCGGTCACGTCGGTGGCGACCGAGCCGGAGACGGCCAGCAGGGCCACGCCCTGGCCGCCGTCGGGCGCGGAACGCAGCACCTGGCCGAAGGCGCGCACCCCGTAGGTGTAGCCCTTCTCCTCGCGCAGCACCCGGTCCAGCCGTGAGGTGAGGGTGCCGCCCAGGCAGTAGGTGCCGAGCACCTGGGCCGGCCAGACCCGCTCGTGCCGGTCGGGGCCGACGCGTCCGATGAGCAACTGGGTCTGCACGGCGCCGGGGCGGTCGACGATGACGACGCGGCCGGTGTCGTCCGCGACGGCCGGCTTGATCTCGACGGCCTCGCCGGGCGAGCCCGTCCAGGTGCCCAGGGTCTCGGCCAGAGCGGCGTCCAGGTCGAGGCCCGTCAGGTCCCCGACGACGACGGCCGTCGCGGTCGCGGGCCGCACGTGCGCCTCGTAGAAGGCGCGGACTGCGCCCGCGTCGATCCGGGCGACGGACTCCTCGGTGCCCTGCCGGGGCCGGGACATCCGGGAGTCGGCGGGGAACAGCTCCTTGGACAGCTCCTTGGCGGCTCGGCGGGCCGGGTTGGCCAGCTCGTGCGGAATCTCGTCCAGCCGGTTGCCCACGAGGCGTTCCACCTCGGAGTCGGGGAACGCCGGGGCGCGCAGCGCGTCGGAGAGCAGCCCCAGCGCCTTGCGCAGGCGGGAGGCGGGGACCTCGAGGGACACCCGCATGCCGGGGTGGTCGGCGTGGGCGTCGAGCGTCGCGCCGCAGCGTTCGAGCTCGGCGGCGAACTGCTCGGCGTCGTGCTTGTCGGTGCCCTCGGCCAGGGCACGGGCCATGATCGTGGCCACGCCGTCCAGGCCCTCCGGCTCCGCTTCGAGCGGGGCGGGGAGGACGACCTCGACGGCCACGACCTGCTGACCGGGGCGGTGGCAGCGCAGCACGGTCAGCCCGTTGGGCAGGCTGCCGCGTTCGGGGGCGGGGAAGGCCCACGGACGGGGGCTGCCTCCGGACGGCCGGGGGTGGAACTCCATGGTGGCGGCGGCGCTCTCGGTCACTGAACGGTCTCCTCGGCTGTGCTCTTCTCGTCCGCTGCGGCGGCGTCCTCTTCGGCGGGCTCGGCCGGCTCGTAGACGAGCACGGCCCGGTTGTCCGGGCGCAGCCTCGCCGCCGCGACGGCGCGCACCTCCTCCGCGGTGACGTCCAGGATGCGCGGCACGGCGGTCAGGGCGAGCTGCGCGTCGCCGAACAGCACGGCGTACCGGCACAGTTCGTCGGCGCGGCCGCCGACGGTGGCCAGCCTGTCCAGCCACTCGCGCTCCAGCTGGGCCTGCGCGCGCTCCAGTTCCTCCGCGCTGGGGCCCTCGGCCGCGAAGCGGGCCAGCTCGTCGTCGACGGCCGCCTCGATGTCGGTGACGTCCACGCCGCCGGACGCCTTCACGTCCAGCCAGCCGAGAGAGGGGGCGCCGGCCAGCCTGAGCAGCCCGAACCCGGCGGCGACGGCCGAGCGGTCGCGGCGCACCAGGCGGTTGTGCAGCCGGGAGGACTCGCCGCCGCCCAGGGCGGTCAGCGCCAGGTCGGCGGCGTCACACTCGCGGGTGCCGTCGTGCGGCAGCCGGTAGGCGGCCATCATGGCGCGCGCGGGCACGTCCTCGACGAGCACCTGACGCTGCTGCTCGCCCATCACCTCGGGCAGCGAGCCGTCCCGCGGCGGCTGCTTGCCCTCGTGGCCGGGGATGGAGCCGAAGTACTTCTCCACCCAGGCCAGCGTCTGCTCCGGGTCGATGTCGCCGACGACGGCCAGCACGGCGTTGTTCGGCGCGTAGTTGGTGCGGAAGAACGCCTGCGCGTCCGCGAGGGAGGCGGCGTCCAGGTCGGCCATGGAGCCGATCGGCGTGTGGTGGTAGGGGTGGCCCTCGGGATAGGCCATGGCCGTCAGCCGCTCGAACGCGGTGCCGTAGGGCACGTTGTCGTACCGCTGGCGGCGCTCGTTCTTCACCACGTCACGCTGGTTCTCCAGCGAGTCCTCGTCCAGCGCGGTGAGCAGCGAGCCCATCCGGTCCGCCTCGAGCCAGAGCGCCAGCTGCAGCTCGTGCGCCGGCATCGTCTCGAAGTAGTTGGTGCGCTCGAAGCTCGTGGTGCCGTTGAGCGAGCCGCCGGCGCCCTGCACGAGTTCGAAGTGGCCGTTGCCGGGCACCTGGGCGGAGCCCTGGAACATCAGGTGCTCGAAGAGGTGCGCCAGGCCCGTGCGGCCCTTCACCTCGTGGCGGGAGCCGACGTCGTACCACAGGCACACGGCGGCGACCGGCGTCTGGTGGTCCTCGGAGAGCACCACGCGCAGGCCGTTGGCGAGTCGGTGCTCGGTGGCTGTCAGCCCGCCGGCGGGCGGGGGCGTGGCCGTGTGAGCCATGGGCGTGGAGTCCCTTCGATCGGGCGGGGCGTGTCTGACCGTCACTCTATGCAAGCGCTCGGACAACGGACAGCCCGGGAAGGTCCGGCTTCCCGTACGGTACGCACTGGTGCAGGCCCAGGGCCCGGCTGTCGGCGGCGCGGTCCACAATGGTCCGCGTCAGTCCTCTCCCCCGTGCGCCGCCGGGGGAACCCGGTACGCACGAAGGAGCCCCTGCCGCGATGGCCCGCCGCAGTACGAAGACCCCGCCACCGGACGACTTCGAGGAGCGCATCCTCGACATCGATGTCGTCGACGAGATGCAGGGCTCCTACCTGGAGTACGCCTACTCGGTGATCTACTCGCGCGCCCTGCCGGACGCGCGGGACGGCCTCAAGCCGGTGCACCGCCGCATCCTGTACCAGATGCACGAGATGGGACTGCGGCCCGAGCGGTCCTACGTCAAGTGCGCCCGCGTGGTGGGCGAGGTGATGGGCAAGCTTCACCCGCACGGAGACAGCGCCATCTACGACGCGCTGGTGCGCCTGGCCCAGTCGTTCTCCATGCGGCTGCCGTTGGTCGACGGGCACGGCAACTTCGGCTCACTGGGCAACGACGACCCGCCGGCCGCCATGCGGTACACCGAGTGCCGGTCCGCGCCGGCCGCCGGTCTGATGGTCGATTCGATCGACGAGGACACGGTCGACTTCTCCCCCAACTACGACGGCAGCGAGCAGGAGCCGGCCACCCTGCCGGCCGCGTACCCGAACCTGCTCGTCAACGGCGCGTCCGGCATCGCGGTCGGCATGGCGACGAACATGGCGCCGCACAACCTGGGCGAGGTGATCGCCGCCGCGCGGCACCTGATCCGTCATCCGGGCGCCGACCTGGAGACGTTGATGCGGTACGTCCCCGGGCCCGACCTGCCCACCGGCGGGAAGATCGTCGGACTGGACGGCATCCGCGACGCCTACGCGCGCGGCCGCGGCAGCTTCAAGATCCGCTCCACCGTGTCCGTCGAGCAGGTCACCGCACGTCGGAAGGGCCTCGTCGTCAGCGAACTGCCGTTCGCGGTCGGCCCGGAGAAGGTCATCTCCAAGATCAAGGACCTGGTCAACGCGAAGAAGCTGCAGGGCATCGCGGACGTCAAGGACCTCACCGACCGGGAACACGGGCTGCGGCTCGTCATCGAGATCAAGAACGGCTTCAACCCGGAGGCGGTCCTCGCCCAGCTGTACAAGCTGACGCCGATGGAGGAGTCCTTCGGCATCAACAACGTCGCCCTGGTCGACGGGCAGCCGCTGACGCTGGGCCTGAAGGAGCTGCTCGAGGTCTACGTCGACCACCGGTTCGACGTGGTGCGGCGGCGCAGCGAGTTCCGGCGCACCAAGCGGCGCAACCGGCTGCACCTGGTCGAGGGCCTGCTGGTGGCCCTGCTGGACATCGACGAGGTGATCCGGCTCATCCGGGCCAGTGAGAACGCGGCGGCGGCCAAGGAGTCGCTGATGTCGCGCTTCGAGCTCTCCGAGGTGCAGACGCAGTACATCCTGGACACGCCGCTGCGCCGGCTGACCCGCTTCGACCGGCTGGAGCTGGAGAGCGAGCGGGACCGGCTGACGGGCGAGATCGAGGAGCTGACCCGGATCCTGGAGTCGGACGCCGAACTGCGCAAACTCGTCTCCTCCGAGCTGGCCGCGGTCTCGAAGAAGTTCGGCACCCCGCGGCGCACCGAACTGGTGGAGGCCTCCGGCGAACCGGCCGCCACCGTGGTCCCGCTGCAGGTGGCCGACGACCCGTGCCGGGTGCTGCTGTCCTCGACGGGGCTGCTGGCGCGCACCGCCGGCGCCGACCAGCCGGTCGTACCAAGCGAGGCCCGCCGCGCCAAGCACGACGTGATCGTCTCCGCCGTGCCGGCCACCGCGCGCGGCGAGATCGGCGCGGTCACCTCCGCCGGCCGGCTGCTGCGGCTGCCGGTGGTCGACCTGCCGCAGCTTCCGCAGAAGCCGGGCGCCGCCGGGCTGGCCGGCGGCGCCCAGATCTCGGAGTTCCTCTCCCTGGAGGACGGCGAGCTGCTGCTGTGCCTGACCACGCTGGACGAGTCCTCTCCGGGGCTGGCGCTGGGAACCGAGCAGGGCGTGGTGAAACGGGTGGTGCCCGACTATCCGGGGCACAAGGACGAGTTGGAGGTCATCACCCTCAAGGAGGGCGACCGGCTGGTGGGGGCGGTGGA
>DASSBO010000209.1:0-3536 GCA_035698655.1 Streptomyces sp. | reverse complement strand
GCACCCGCGCGGTGCCGTCGGTGTGCACCACCGCGGGAATGCGGTCGCGCCACTCGCGGCGCACCTGGTGCACGAAGAGCATGTACGGGCTCGGCAGCTGACCGTCGAAGACGTCACCGGCGCGGTCGGCGAGCACCATGGGTGCCACCGGGCGGAACTCCTCGCGGCCCTTGATGCGGTTGAGCCGGTCCAGGTTCTCCTCCCGCCCGGGGTGGGCGAGCAGTGAGCGGTGGCCCAGCGCACGCGGGCCGAACTCGCTGCGGCCCTCGTACCAGGCGACGATGCCGTCGTGCGCCAGCACTTCGGCCACCGTCTCGGCGATGTCCTCAGGCTGCTCGAAGGGAATGCCGGCATCCTCCAGAAAGCCGCGCAGTTCCTCGTCCGACCAGCCGCGGCCCAGCGCGGCGCCGGGCATCGGGAAGACGGCCTCACCGCGGGTCGCGGCCACGTGCAGCGCGGCGCCCAGTGCGGTGCCGGCGTCTCCGGCGGCCGGCTGGACCCACACCTCGCGGAACGGGCCCTGCGCGGCGATCCGGGCGTTGGCCACGCAGTTGAGGGCCACGCCGCCGGCCATCGTCAGCACGTGCCCGCCGGCGGCCTCGTGCAGCCAGCGCGTCAGCTCCAGCAGCACGTCCTCCAGGCAGCACTGGACGCTGGCGGCCAGGTCCGCGTGGTCCTGGTGCCAGGGCGTGCCGGGAACCCGGGCCGGCACCAGCGCGTTCCAGTCCACGCCGTGCGCGGTGAAACCGCCGTCGCCGTGCGCGTGCAGCCACTGCTGCAGCTGCGGCAGGAAGCGGGGCTTGCCGTAGGAGGCCAGCGCCATCACCTTGTACTCGTCGCTGCTGCGCAGGAAGCCCAGATGCTCCGTCAGTTCCTCGTAGACCAGCCCGAGCGAGTCCGGCAGCGCCTGGGCGGCGAGCGGCTCGAGGCGGCCGTCGCGGTAGTGGCCGGCCAGGTGGGAGGCCGCCTCGCCGCGGCCGTCCAGGACCAGTACGGCGCTCTCCCGGTGCGGGGAGGCGGGGCCGGCCGAGGCCGCGTGCGCCACGTGGTGGGGCACGACGGTCACCTTGGCGGGGTCGAGCCCGGGCAGCGCCTCGGCGAGGAACTCCGGTGCCCGGCGCGCGTAGTCGACCCGCACGTGGTCGAAGGGGTCGTGCAGGCCCAGCTGTTCGGGCGGCCGGGCAAGCGAGGGGTCGAAGGAGTAGGCGACGGCGTCCAGGTCGGCCGGGGTGAGCCCGGCGCGTTCCAGGCACCAGGCGGCGGACGCCTCCGGCAGTTCCCAGGCGGAGAAGGGAACCGGCCGCTTGCCGTGCTTACGTCGGCTGAAACGTTCCTCTTCCGCGGCCGCGACGGTCTGTCCGTCGATGACGAGCGCGGCGGCGGGGTCGTGGAACACCGCATTGACGCCGAGGACACGCATAAAGGACGCCTTCCCGCAGATTATCGGGATTTAGGAGGAATCTGCAGCATCTGCAGTAACCCTCAGCAGCGACGCCAAACACCCACCTGCTCAGGTGACGTCCGGAGTGGCGAACCAGCCGATGGTGCGCTTGAGGCCTTCCTCCCAGCCGGTGCGCTGCCGCCACCCCAGCTCACGGCGGGCCAGCGCGGTGTCCGGTCGCCGGCGGGCCGGATCGTCGGCAGGCGCCTCGATGAACGTCACCGGTGCACCGGTGCCCACCAGGCCGGAGATGTGGCGGGCCAGCTCCAGCATGGTGATCTCGTCCTGCCCGCCGATGTTCACCGGACCGGCGAAGCCGCGCCGCTCGGCCAGTGCCAGCAGTCCCTCCACGGTGTCGTCGACATAGCACAGCGAGCGGGTCTGCGAACCGTCCCCGGTCACGGTCAGCGGTTCACCGTCCAGCGCCTGGCGCACGAACGTCGGCACCGCGCGCCCGTCCCCGGCCCGCATCCGGGGGCCGTAGGTGTTGAAGATGCGCACGATGCCGGTGTCCGTGCCGTGCACCTTCCGGTGCGCGGTGACCAGCGCCTCGGCGAACCGCTTGGCCTCGTCGTACACGCTGCGCGGACCGATGGGGTTGACGTTGCCCCAGGAGGTCTCCCGCTGCGGGTGTTCCAGCGGGTCCCCGTAGACCTCCGAGGTCGAGGCCAGCACGAACCGGGCCCCGGACCGCGCCGCCAGCTCCAGCGCGTTGCGGGTGCCCGAACTGCCGACCTCCAGGGTCTGAAGCGGCAGCCGCAGGTAGTCGGCCGGTGAGGCCGGGCAGGCCAGGTGCAGGACCAGCTCGCAGGACCCGTCGTGCGCCGGGCCCTCAAGCGCCCCGGGGGCCGAGACGTCCTGCTGCACGAAGCGGAACCGCTCCTCCTCGGCCAGGTGGGCGATGTTCTCCTGGGTGCCGGAGGCCAGGTTGTCGACGCAGACCACCTCCCAGCCGTCCGCCAGCAGCCGGTCGCACACGTGCGAACCCACGAATCCCGCGCCGCCGGTCACCACTGCTGTCCTGTCCGTTCGCGCCGTCATGTCTGCTGCCTCTCCGTCGTTGCCGTCATCGGTCCGTGTGGAGGTCTCCGGGGTGTGTAAACCACCGTTTCGGTGCGCACTCGGGGGGCATGAGCAGCGAGAGGAATCCCGACCCGGATCCGCGCCGCACGCCCGGTCTGGAGTCCGGAGGAGGAGTACCGCCCGGCGAGACGCCGCCCGCCGAGGGCAGCACTCCCGGTGCGGGCCCGGACGAGTCGCACAACCCGCACCGCGGCTGGCGGGTGACGCCGCTCATCGTCCTGGCCGTGATCGTCGCCATCCTCGTGATCTTCTTCATCGGATACGCGATCGCGCTGTGACGCGGAGTTCCCCCATGACGACACGGAAAACTCTGCTGACCGGGTGGTTCAGTTTCCTGCACGGCGAGACGACGGCGGGCGACGAGCTGGCGCTGCGCACCGTCGAGCAGTTCCTCGACGTGCACGGCGCCGCCTACGACACCGCATGGAGCCCCGGCTTCCGGCCCGACGCCCTGCATCTCGACGACGCCGAGCCGGCCGACTACACGCACCTGGTCTTCGTCTGCGGGCCGCTGCACGGCCCGCAGATCGAGGCGCTGCACGAGCGCTACGCCGACTGCTACCGGATCGCCGTCGGCGCCTCGGTGATCGAGCCCGGTTCCGCGGCGGTGCGCGGCTTCCACCGGGTGCTGCCCAGGGACGGCGCCGAGCTGCGGCCCGGCATCCTGGACCTCGCCGCCCTCGCGCCGCCCACCGAGCCGGTACCCGTCGTCGGCGTGGTGCTGACCAGCGGTCAGGGCGAGTACGGGCCGCTGCGTCGCCACGAGGAGGTGGCCGGGCGGGTGACCGGCTGGCTGGCCGGGCGGGACTGCGCGCGCCTCGAACTCGACACCCGGCTCGACGCGGGCGACTGGCGGCACTGCGCCACGCCCGGACAGTTCCTCTCCGCCGCGGCGCGGCTGGACCTGGTGGTGACCGACCGGCTGCACGGCCTGGTGCTGGCCCTGCGGTCGGGTGTGCCCGCGCTGACCGTCGACCCGGTGGCCGGCGGCGCCAAGGTGTCCGCGCAGGGC
>DASSBO010000208.1:0-10795 GCA_035698655.1 Streptomyces sp. | reverse complement strand
CGGTGGCGACGATGGTCTGGTCGAGAGCGGCCAGCAGCAGGGTGAGCATCAGGCCGACGAAGACCAGCCGGACGCGCCGGCGGTCCAGGCCGGCCGCCGTCTCCGCCTCCCCCTCGGCCGGCGCCTCGGGCGCCGGCGCGGGTGCCCGATCCGGCACCGGCCGGTGTGGCAGTGAGCCGAAGTCCGGCACCTCGACGGTCAGTTCGACGGCGCCCGGCACCGGTTCGTCCTGCAGCGTCGTCCCGCCCAACCCAGTCACCTCGTGTCCCTGTCGCCCCACAGGTCACATTTGTCGCACCCCGACACTTCGGGCTCCAAATGGGAAAAGGGGCGGTCGGAAACGGTCCGAAGGGCCGGTTCGCCGCTCGCCGCGGCGCTCATCTGCGGTTTTCGCGGCGGGCGCGCCCACAAGGGGCACCCCGCCGCGTCCGCAGGACCACTCGAACCGGTGAGGGACGGGATGCCGCCGAATGTGCCAGGGCCTGTTGCGAAAGTAGCGTCGTCCGCCCGCAGCGGGGGTACCTCCCGGCGCAGCCAGGGGGAGGGCGGGACGGTGTCAGGTGCGTCCCCTCGGGCCTGGCGGCCCTGGGAGATACCCCACCCTAGGCCCTGGCGGGCCTGGGAGATGCCCCACGATCGCAAGGCGGAGGGGCGAAAGCGTGGGGCCTCCCCCGGCCGCAAGGCCGAGGGAGCCGAAGGCGATCCTGGGGTCTCCCCAGGGCCGCCAGGGCCGAGGGGACGGGGTCTCCCCAGGCCCGCCAGGGCCGAGGGGAAGGGCTGCGCTGAGCCCCGACAACGCCGCGAGCGCGCGTGCATGGCGCCGTCCCGCAGACGGGACTTTCGCAACAGGCCCTACTTCTCGGTCTGGGCGGCGAGTCGGGCGAGCACGCCGTCGTAGATGCGGGCCAGCCCCTTGGGGGCGAAGGTCTTCTCGAAGAAGCCGCCGATGCCGCCGGCGCCGTTCCACACGGTCGTCACGGTGACGCGGGAGGTGCCCTCGCCGGAGCCCGGGGTGACCCGCCAGGTGGTGACCATCGAGGAGTTGCGGTCCTTCTCGACCAGTTCGCCCTCGGCGGGCTCGGTGACCTCCAGCAGGCAGTCACGGACCCGCTTGCTGGTGGCCTGCAGCTTCCAGTGCACGAGGGTGCCCGCGCCGTCGCCGCCCTCGCGCACCTCGTACTCGCTGAAGTGCTCGGGCAGCAGCTTGGGCCTGCCCTCGCGGTAGTCGGCCAGCGTGTGGAAGACGGCCTCCGTCGACGCCTTGATCTCCCGCTGTGTCGTGGCCTCGACCTGCGCCATGACTCCTCCTGTGGTGGCTGTGCTGACGACCGA
This sequence comes from Streptomyces sp., assembly GCA_035698655.1. GTDB lineage: Bacteria > Actinomycetota > Actinomycetes > Streptomycetales > Streptomycetaceae > Streptomyces. Next base: position 9,463 of record DASSBO010000208.1, on the reverse strand, counting down.
CCTGATGGTGGGTCGGGTGGCGGAAACGCCCCCGGTCAGTTGACCACCGCCGCCGCCAGGTCCCAAATCCGGGTTGACAGCGGCGTACGAACGTCTGTTCTATTAATGGGAACGAACGGACCCGGGAGGCTTCATGCGCTGGGACAACCTGAGCGGCGACGGGCCGTCCGCCGCGCTCTTCGGCACCGACTCGGTCACCCGGACCTTCGACACCCCCGAGTTCCGGGGCGTGACCTTCCACGAGGTGCGTGCCCGCTCGATCCTCAACCGGGTGCCGGGCGCGTCGCGGATGCCGTTCGACTGGACGGTCAACCCCTACCGGGGGTGCACGCACGCCTGCGTGTACTGCTTCGCCCGCAACACGCACCGCTATCTCGACCTGGACACCGGGGCCGGCTTCGACACCCAGATCGTGGTGAAGACGAACGCGCCGGAACTGCTGCGCCGCGAGCTGGGCTCGCGGCAGTGGCACGGCGAGCACGTCGCCATGGGCACCAACGTGGACTGCTACCAGCGCGCCGAGGGCCGCTACCGGCTGATGCCCGGGATCCTCACGGCGCTGCGGGACCACGCCAACCCGTTCTCCATCCTGACCAAGGGCACGCTGATCCTGCGCGACCTGCAGCTGCTGCGCTCGGCCGCGGCCGTCGCCGAGGTCGGCGTCTCGGTGTCGGTCGGCTTCCTCGACGAGGAGCTGTGGCGCACGGTCGAACCGGGCACGCCGGCGCCGGAGCGGCGGCTGGACGTGGTGCGTACGCTCAGCGAGCACGGCATCCCCTGCGGGGTGCTGATGGCACCGGTGATCCCGTTCCTCGGGGACACCCCGGCTCAGTTGCGGGCCACGGTGCGAGCGGTCGCGGCAGCGGGGGCGACGTCCGTCACGCCGCTGACGCTGCACCTGCGGCCCGGTGCCCGCGAGTGGTACATGGGCTGGCTCTCCGCCCACCATCCGCAGCTGGTGCGACACTACGAGGCGCTGTACGCGGACGGTGCCTACGCGCCGAAGTGGTACCAGCGGCGGATCACCCGCCAGGTGCATGAGCTGGCGGCCGAGTACGGCATCGGGCCGAGCTCGCCCGGCGCGCACCGCCGCGTCGTCCGTCCCGAGCCGGCGCCGGCCGCCGGCCGCGAGGAGCCGGAGGCCACTCAGCTGTCGCTGCCACTGTGACGGGCCGCGCTCAGCGCCGGCGTACCGTGCGCAGCGGCTCGCCCGGCCGCCATACGTCCATGCAGATCTCCGGCGCCTCCAGATACACGCGCACCACCTCGGTCAGCTCGACCCGGAACAGGTGGTGACCGCGTTCGGCCGCGTCACCGAGTTCCACCGCACGCCCTGCGACCCGCACGTCGCCCTCCTCCAGCTCCGCGCCCGCGCCCGGGTTGGCGTGCATGGCGAAGCGCGGGTCACGCCGCAGGTCCAGCGCCTTGCGCGAGTCGGGCATCATGCCGAGCCACATCTCGCCGTCGTGAAAGTCGGCCTCCAGCCCGGTCAGCCGCGGCGACCCGTCGGCCCGCAGGGTCGCCAGCACATGGTGTGTGTACGCCCCGAACCGCTCCTGCACGGCCTTGCACATCTCCGGCTCGGCCGCACGGAATCCGGCCCAGCTGTTCGTCGTCGTCATGCGCCTGATGCTCGCGCCCGGCACTGACAACCGACGGCGTCAGTGGGTGCCGGCCAGCCGGCCGGCCAGGCGGGCGCGCATCGCGGCGCTGCCGTCGTTCAGGCCCGTGACGGTGACCTGTTTGCCGTGCGCCGCGTACTTGGTCTCCACGGCGTCCAGCGCGGCGACGGAGGAGGCGTCCCAGATGTGCGCCTCGGAGAGGTCGATGACCACCTGATCCGGGTCGCCCCGGTAGTCGAACTGATAGACCAGGTCATTGGACGAGGCGAAGAACAGCTCGCCGGTGACCGCGTAGATCACGTGTCCGCCGTCCGGGTCCTCGACGCTGGAGACGCTCACCAGGTGAGCGACCCGCCGGGCGAAGATCACCATCGCCGTGATCGAGCCGACCACGACGCCGATCGCCAGGTTGCTCGTGGCGACGACCACCGCGACGGTGGCCACCATGACGGTGGTCTCCCCCACCGGCATCCGCCGCAGCGTGCCCCAGCGCACCGAGTGCCAGTCGAAGGTGCCGAAGGAGACGAGGACCATCACGGCCACCAGAGCCGCCATCGGGATGTCGGAGACCACCGGCCCGAAGATGATGCACAGCACCATCAGGAAGGAACCGGCCAGGAACGTCGACAGCCGGGTGCGGGCACCGCTCGCCCGCACGTTGATCATGGTCTGCCCGATCATGGCGCAGCCGCCCATGCCGCCGAAGACGCCGGTGACCATGTTGGCGATGCCCTGGCCGATGGACTCGCGCGTCTTGTCGGAGTGCGTCTCGGTGATGTCGTCGACGAGCTTCGCCGTCATGAGGGACTCCATGAGTCCCACCAGCGCGAACGCCAGCGCATAGGGGGCGATGGTCGTCAGCGTGTCCAGGGTGAACGGCACGTCGGGGATACCGGGCATGGGCAGCGCGGCGGGCAGTTCGCCCTTGTCCCCGACGGTGGGGACGGCGATGCCGGCGGCGACGGTGATCACGGTGAGGACGGCGATCGCGACGAGCGGCGCGGGCACCACCTTGGTGACCTTCGGGAAGAGGACGATCAGCGTCAGGCCGGCGGCCACCAGCGGGTAGACGGCCCACGGCACGTCGGTCAGTTCGGGGACCTGGGCCATGAAGATGAGGATGGCCAGCGCGTTGACGAAGCCGACCATGACGCTGCGCGGCACGAACCGCATCAGCTTCGCGACGCCCAGGGAACCGAGGACGACCTGGAACAGCCCGCCGAGGATCACCGTGGCGACGAGGTACCCGAGGCCGTACTCGCGGCTGATGGGCGCGATGACGAGGGCGACCGAGCCGGTCGCGGCGGAGATCATCGCCTTGCGGCCGCCGACGACCGAGATGACCACGGCCATCGTGAAGGACGCCCACAGCCCGACGCGGGGGTCGACGCCGGCGATGATCGAGAAGGAGATGGCCTCGGGTATCAGCGCCAGGGCCACGACCAGCCCGCCGAGCACCTCGGTGCGCAGCACGCGCGGCGAGGCGAGGCAGTCGGGACGGGACGGGCGCAGCCGTGACGGCATGCGAAGTGCAGGGGACATGCGTCCGTTTCTGTTCGGTGCAGCGGAGGTCGGCGGCCCTGCGGGGCCGCGGGTCGGGCATCATTGCCCGGAAGTCTGTGGATACTCGAAACCCTACCCTGACGTAAGGGATGGGTTCGACCGCGGAGGTCGACCGGCGGCGGGATGGAAGGAACATCACAGCGATGGCTGAGGGGCAGATGCAGATCGGTGAGGTGGCCGAGCGGACCGGTCTGTCGCTGCGCACGATCCGTCACTACGAGGAAGTCGGTCTCGTCATCCCCTCTGCCCGCAGCAAGGGCGGATTCCGGCTCTACACGGCCTCGGACGTCGACCGGCTGATGGTGATCCGCCGCATGAAGCCGCTGGGTTTCTCGCTCGACGAGATGCGGGACCTGCTGGAGATCACCGACCGGCTGTCCGCGGCCGGCGCTCCTTCCGACGACGCGGACGAGCGCGCACAACTGCGTGCGCGGCTGGAGGGCTACCGCGAGACGGCGGACGCCCGGTGCGAGAAGCTGCGGGCCCAGCTGCACGCCGCCGAGGACTTCGCGGCGACGCTGCGCGCCCGCCTGGAGGCGGGTGGCTGACGCGCGCTGCGGGTCGTGCTACTCGTGGGCCGCGATCAGCGGCTCGAGCGGGGAGTCGGGGAACTCGCGCTCGAAGGAGGAGATGTGCCAGCGGCTCGGGAAGAGGCCGAGCCACTGGCCGTCGCGGACGCGCTTCATGCCCTCGCCGTGGACGAGGCGGGAGCGGGTGAGCGCCTCGGCGCCGGCCTGGTCGGTGGCGCGGGCCGCGTGGTAGCTCATCGGTTCCAGCTTCACGGCGGCGGAGAACTCGTTCTCCATGCGGTGCTGGACGACGTCGAACTGCATCGGGCCGACGGCGGCGAGCACCGGCGCCTGCTCGCCGCGCACGTCGGACACGAGCACCTGGACCACGCCCTCCTCGTCGAGCTGGGCGATGCCGCGGCGGAACTGTTTGCTGCGCCCGATGTCGGCGGGCCGTACGACGGCGAAGTGTTCGGGCGCGAAGGTCGGCATGGGCGGGAAGTCGGCCCGCTTGCCGGTGTAGAGGGTGTCGCCGACCCGCAGGGCGGCGGCGTTGACGAGGCCGACGACGTCGCCCGGGTAGGCCGTCTCGACGGAGAGCCGGTCCTGCCCGAACACACTGTGCGCGTACTTGGTGGAGAAGGGGCGGCCGGAGGCGGCGCGGGTGACCGTCATGCCGCGTTCGAAGACGCCGGAGCAGACGCGGACGAAGGCGATCCGGTCCCGGTGTGAGCGGTCCATGTTGGCCTGCACCTTGAAGACCAGCCCGGCGAACTCCGCGTCGACGGGCCGCTCGCCGCCGCCGGCCAGCTCGCGGGCGGCCGGTGCGGGCGCCAGGTCGACGACGGCGTCCAGCAGCAGCCGCACGCCGATGTTGGAGACGGCGGCGCCGAAGAAGACCGGCGTGGTCTTGCCGGCCAGGAACTCCTGCTGGTCGTGCACGGCGCCGGTCTCGCGCAGCAGGTCGAGTTCCTCGACGGCCTGCTCCCAGTCGGCGCCCTCGTCCGCCGCGGCCTGCCCGGCCTCGACGCGCTCCTCGAGGGCCTCCTTCGCGCCGCCGGGCGCGCGGGTGTAGCGCAGCATCGCGTCGGGGTCGCGGACGTCGATCAGTCCGCTGAGGTGTCCGGCGATGCCGACGGGCCAGGTCACCGGGGTGGGGCGCATGCGGAACTCGGTCTCGATCTCGTCGAGGAGCTCGAGTGCCTCGCGGCCGGGCCGGTCCCACTTGTTGATGAAGGTGATGACGGGGATGCCGCGGTGCCGGCAGACGTCGAAGAGTTTGCGGGTCTGTTCCTCCAGGCCCTTGGCGGCGTCGATGAGCATGACGGCGCAGTCGACGGCGGCCAGCACCCGGTAGGTGTCCTCGGAGAAGTCGGCGTGGCCGGGGGTGTCCAGGAGGTTGAGGACCTTCTCCCGGTGGGCGAACTGCAGGGCGGCGGAGGTGACGGAGATGCCACGGGCCTGCTCCATCTCCATCCAGTCCGAGGCGACGCCGCGCCGGCCGCCCTTGCCGTGCACGGCTCCCGCGGAGGTCAGCGCCTGGGCGTGCAGGGCGAGCGCCTCGGTGAGGGTGGACTTGCCCGCGTCCGGGTGGGAGATCACCGCGAAGGTGCGCCGCCGCGCAGCCTCCTGCGCCGCCGTGCCAGTCACCGTCGTCCTCCTTGGTCCGGATGGCGGGCCGTCCCTCGGACGGCCCCGTCCCACGGTACCCGCCTGCGGCGGGCCGGCTCACCGCCGCTACTGCCCGCTCACGGCCCGCAGGTCGGCCTCGATGCGCTCCTGCGCGGCGTGCAGTGCGGGCAGCAGCCGCTGCACGGTTGCTTCGGGGGTGTCCTGGCCGGCGTGCGAGGGGACGTTGACGGCGGCGGCGACCCGGCCCGTCGCGTCGCGGACGGGCACGGCCAGCGAACGCAGCCCCGCCTCCAGCTCCTCGTCGACCAGCGCGTGCCCGTCGGCGGCGACCGTCTCCAGTACGGCGGCGAGCTCCCCGGGGTCGGTGACGGTGCGCGGGGTGAGGGGGCGCAACTCGGTGCGGGCCAGCAGCTCGCGCCGTTCGGCTGGGGTCCGTCCGGCGAGCAGGACGCGGCCCATGGAGGTGGCGTAGGCGGGGAAGCGGGTGCCGACGGTGATGTTGACGGTCATGATCCGGTGGGTGGGGACGCGGGCCACGTACCGGATGTCGGTGCCGTCCAGCACGGCGGCCGAGGCGGACTCCCCCACCTCGGCGGCGAGGGTCTCCAGGTGGGGCTGGGCGACGTCGGTGAGGCCGAGCTGGGAGAGGTGGCCGTAGCCGAGTTCCAGGACGCGGGGCAGCAGCCGGAAGCGACGGCTCGTCGCTTCGTCGTGGGCGGCGTAGCCGAGGTGGACGAGGGTGAGCAGAGCGCGGCGGGCGGTGGCGCGGGGCAGGCCGGTCGCCTCGGCGGCCTGGGAGAGGGTGAGCCCGCCGGTGCGCGAGCCCAGGGCGTGCAGGACGGCGAGTCCGCGGGCGAGGGACTGCAGGAAGCCGGCGCCGAGTTCGTCCTTGGCTGCGCGCGCTGCGGGTTCGCGGGGCGGCACGCGGGCGGGCGGCTCGCCGGCGGCGGTGTGGCGCAGCGCGGCGGACATCTCCCCGGTGCGCTGCCGGAGCCGGGAAAGGGCGGTGCGGCGCAGCGACTCGGGGGTGTGCCGGCTGGTGTGGCTGACGACGCTGACCGCGCACACCGGGACGCCGCCGGCGTCCGTCACGGGCATGGCCAGTGCGATCAGGCCGGGTTCGACGAGTCCGTCGTCGGCTGCCCAGCCGTGGGCGGCGGCGTCGGCGGTGCGACGGCGGAAGTCGTCCTCGACGGTGCGGGCGGTCGCGGCCTCGCGGCGGGCCGGGACGGCGGGGAAACCGGTGTCGTCCGGGTCCTCGGCGCGGCGGCGGCGCCAGGCGTCGTGCCGGTCCGAGTCCCAGGAGGCGGCGAGTGTCAGACCGGCGGCGCAGCGTTCGGCGGGCAGCAGGTCGCCGATGCGGAAGGCGAGCGACATGGCGCGGCGCCGGGTGTGCTGGGCGACGAACCGGACGCCGGTGCCGTCGGGGACGGCGAGGGAGACGGACTCGTCGAGTTCGTCGGCGAGGGCGGCCGCGGCCGGACCGAGCGCCGCGGGGATGCCGCTGCCGGCGAGGTAGGCGTCGCCGAGTTCGCACAGCGGCGGCGCGAGTTCGACGTCCCTGCCGTGCTGCCGCAGGTAGCCGATGCGGGTGAGGGTGGCGACGAGCCGGTCGACGGTGGCGCGGGCCAGCCCGGTGGCGTGCACCAGGTCGCTGGGCCGCTGGCGGTGGGCGCCGGGGGCCGACATCGCCCGCAGCAGGGCGAGGCCGCGGTCGAGGGGGCCGAGGACGGCCTGCTCGGCGGCGTCGCCGGCGGTCGGCGGGACGGGCACGCACACGCTCCTTCGGGTATCGGCGGCGCGAACCCATTGACACCCCCCGGGCGGAGGCGGAGACTCAGCGCCACGCAGAAACGAACGAAAGTTCACTACGCGAACACCGTACCATCACGCACCGCCGAAGGGACCCATGGCCGAGATCTGCACGCTGCACGACGCCGTGGCGGAGCTGGTCCGCGACGGGGACACCGTCGCGCTCGAGGGCTTCACCCACCTGATCCCGTTCGCCGCCGGGCACGAGATCATCCGCCAGAGCGTCCGAGACCTGACGCTCGCGCGCATGACGCCCGACCTGGTCTACGACCAGCTCATCGGCGCCGGACTGGCGAGAAAGCTGGTCTTCTCCTGGGGCGGCAACCCGGGCGTCGGCTCACTGCACCGCTTCCGCGACGCGGTGGAGAACGGCTGGCCGCGCCCGCTGGAGGTGGACGAGCACAGCCACGCGGGCATGGCGAACCGGTACGTGGCCGGCGCCTCCCGGCTCCCCTTCGCCGTGCTGCGCGGCTACCGCGGCTCGGACATCCCCTCCCGCACCGACACCGTCTCGACGGTGACCTGCCCCTTCACCGGCGAGACGCTGGCCGCCGTCGCCGCCCTCAACCCGGACGTGACGGTGATCCACGCCCAGCGGGCCGACCGTGCGGGCAACGTGCAGATGTGGGGGCTGCTCGGCGTGCAGAAGGAGGCGGCGCTGGCCGCGGACCGGGTGCTGGTGACCGTCGAGGAACTCGTCGAAGAGCTGACGCCGGTGCCGGACGCGGTGGTGCTGCCCGGGTGGGTGGTGGACGCCGTCGCCGTCGTCCCCGGCGGCGCACACCCCAGCTACGCCGCCGGCTACTCGGTGCGCGACAACGACTTCTACCAGGCCTGGGACCCGATCGCCCGGGACCGGGAGGCGTTCACCGCGTGGCTCGAGGAGAACGTGCTCAAGGACGAGGAAGGGGGCGCGCAGTGACGAGCAGCACCACGCGGAATGTCACACCGGCCGAACTCATGGAAGTCAACGCGGCCCGCGCGCTGGCCGCGGCCAAGACCTGCTTCGTAGGCATCGGACTGCCCAGCACGGCCGCGAACCTGGCCCGCCGGACCGTCAACCCCGGCCTGGTCCTGGTCTACGAGTCGGGGGCCATCGGCGCCAAGCCGCAGCGGCTGCCGCTGTCCATCGGAGACGGCGAACTGGCCGAGACCGCCGACACGGTGGTCTCGGTGCCCGAGATGTTCAACTACTGGCTCCAGGGCGGGCGCATCGACGTCGGCTTCCTCGGCGCCGCCCAGATCGACCGGTTCGGCAACGTCAACACCACGGCCGTGCGCGGCCGTGACGGCGGCCCCGAGCGAAGGCTGCCGGGCGCCGGCGGCGCCCCGGAGATCGCCGCGAACTGCGGGCGAGTGCTGCTGGTGCTGCGGCACACCCCGCGCACCTTCGTGGAGAACCTCGACTTCGTCACCACCGTCGGATACGGCACGGGCCGCGGCGACCGCGCGCGGCTCGGGCTGCGCGGAGACGGGCCGAGCGCCGTCATCACCGACCTGGGCGTGCTGCGGCCCGACCCGGACACCTGCGAGCTGGTGCTGACGCAGACCCACCCGGGGGTGACCGTCGAGCAGGTGTGGTCGGCGACCGGATGGGCGCTGCGCACCGCCGACCACGTCACCGTCACCGAGCCGCCCACCACCGCCGAACTCGAGGCTCTGCGCGGCCTGAAGCTGCTGAAGACGCCGGAAGGAGCCACCTCATGAGCGACCGGACGACGACCGGCGCACCCGCCGTGCCCCGGCCCGCCGCACCGGCCGGAGCGGGCACGCCCGCCGCACCGGCGCCCGTCACGCAGCCGGAGATCGACGCGGAGGTCGCCGCCCTGCACGCCGCCTACGCCGCGGCCCGCGCCGACGGCGCCCCGGTACAGCACCACCCGCCCCGCGACTTCGCCCCCTACCGCAGCAGCACGCTGCGCCACCCCAAGCAGCCGCTGGTGGCCGTGCACGGCGACCCGGAGACCGTCGAGCTGCACACGCCGGTCTTCGGCGCCGTCGACGTCGCCCCCACCGACAGCGACCTGACGGTGCAGCACAGCGGGCAGCCGCTGGGCGAGCGCATCACCGTCTCCGGGCGGCTGCTGGACGGCCGCGGCCGCCCGGTGCGCGGGCAGCTGATCGAGATCTGGCAGGCCAACGCCTCCGGCCGCTACGCCCACCTGCGCGACCAGCACCCGGCGCCGCTCGACCCGCACTTCACCGGTGCGGGACGCGCCCTGACCGACGACGAGGGCAACTACAGCTTCACGACCATCAAGCCGGGTGCCTACCCGTGGCGCAACCACGACAACGCCTGGCGGCCGGCGCACATCCACTTCTCCG
>DASSBO010000207.1:0-7715 GCA_035698655.1 Streptomyces sp. | reverse complement strand
CCTGTCGGGCGAGACCGTCAACTACGCCGTCGTCATCGACCACTCGAAGTACCTGACGAAGATCGGGAAGACGGACGTCAAACGGCGGCTGGTCACCTGCGAGCCCGGCGTGATCAACGAGCACCTCAACCGGAGCACGGGCAAGCACAACCTCGTCTTCGGCCCCGACCCCTCCACGCACTCGCGCTGCGTGATCGGGGGCAACATCGGGAACAACTCCTGCGGCATCCACTCCGTGCAGTCGCAGGTCTACGGGCCCGGGCCGCGGACCTCCGACAACGTCGAGGCGCTGGAGATCGTCACCTACGACGGCGAGCGGTTCTGGGTCGGCGTCGACGAGGAGGACGACCTGGAGAAGATCATCCGGGCGGGCGGCCGCAAGGGTGAGATCTACGCCCGGCTGCGCGAGCTGCGTGACCGGTACGCCGACGCCATCCGGAAGGGCTTCCCCGACGTCGCCACGATGCCGCGGCGGGTGTCCGGCTTCAACCTCGACGAGCTGCTGCCGGAGAAGGGTTTCAGCGTCGCGCGGGCGCTGGTGGGCACCGAGAGCACCTGCGCCACCGTACTCCAGGCCGTCGTCAAACTCACGCCCGGCATGTTCCAGCGCACCCTGGTCGTCGTCGAGTACGACGAGATCGCGGACGCGGCCGAACACTGCCTGGAGCTGGTCGAGCGGTTCAAGCCCATCGCGCTGGAGGCGCTGGACGACAAGCTCATCCACGACCAGCGCATGCAGGACATGCACGTCAAGGACATCGCCGAACTGCCCCGCCCCGGCGGCGGCGCGTGGCTGCTCGTCCAGTTCGGCGCCGACACCACCGAGGAGTCCCTCGCCCGCGCCCGGGCCTGCGCCGAGTGGCTCACCGGTGAGAAGGGCTACGCGGACGACCGCGTCGAGATCGTCAAGAGCGCCCAGGAGGGCGGGCGCAGCGGCGAGTTGTGGGCCATCCGCGAAGGCGGCCTCGGCTCCACCGCGTTCCCGCCCGACGGGAGGGACCACTGGCCGGGCTGGGAGGACTCGGCGGTGCCGCCGGCCCGGCTGGGGGAGTACGTGCGGGCGCTGGGCAGGGTCATGGAACGGCACGGGATCCGCGGCGCGATGTACGGCCACTTCGCCGAGGGCTGCATCCACTCCCGGATGAGCTTCGACCTGCTCAGCCGCGAAGGCGTCGCCACCTACCGCGCGTTCATGGAGGACGCCGCCGACCTCGTCGCCTCCTTCGGCGGCTCGCTCTCCGGCGAACACGGCGACGGCCAGCAGCGCGGCGAACTCCTGGTGAAGCAGTACGGCCGCGAACTCGTCCAGGCCATGCGCGAGTTCAAGGCCATCTGGGACCCGGAAGGCCGGATGAACCCCGGCAAGGTCGTCGACGCCTACCGGCTGGACGAGGACCTCAAGCTCGGCACCGACTACAACCCGCACCGCCCGGAGACCGTCTTCGCCTACCCCGAGGACGGCGGGGACTTCGCACACGCCACGCTGCGCTGCGTCGGCATCGGCAAGTGCCGCGTCCCGGACGCCCAGACGACGATGTGCCCCAGCTACCAGGTCACCCGCGAGGAGAAGCACTCCACCCGCGGCCGCGCCCGGCTGCTGTTCGAGATGCTGCGCGGCGAGACGATCACCGACGGCTGGCAGTCCCGCGAGGTCAAGGACGCCCTCGACCTGTGCCTGGCGTGCAAGGGCTGCACCAGCGACTGCCCGGTCAACGTCGACATGCCCACCTACAAGGCGGAGTTCCTGCACCACCACTTCAAGTCCCTGCGCCGGTGGCGCCCGCGCTACGCCTACGCCTTCGGGTTCATCGACCAGGCCGCACGGCTGGCCTCCCTCTTCCCCGGGGCGGTCAACCTCGCCACCCACACCCCCGGCCTGGCCCGCCTGATCAAGTTCGCCGGCGGCATCGACCGGCGCCGCCCGCTGCCGCGCTTCGCCCCCACGACGCTGCAGGAGTGGTACCGGCGCCGGGGCGGCACGGCGAACCCGCACGGCCGGCCGGTCGTGCTCTTCCCCGACACCTTCAACAACCACCTGCACACCGACGTCGGCGTCGCCTGCGTGGAGGCCCTCGAAGCCGCCGGCTGGCAGGTCGTCATGCCCGAGAACCACGTGTGCTGCGGACGCCCGCTGTACGACTACGGCTTCCTCGGCCCGGCCAGGCGCTACCTGCTGCACGTCCTGGACACCCTGCGCGACCACATCCGCGACGACGTGCCCGTCGTCGGCATGGAACCGAGCTGCCTGGCCGTCTTCAAGGACGAGCTCACCCGGATGCTCCCGCACGACGACGATGCACGGCGGCTCGCGAACAACGCCTACCACTTCGCCGAGTTCTTCCACGCCTTCGACATCAAGCCGCCCACCCTGCACGGCAAGGCCCTGATGTGGGGCCACTGCCACCAACGGGCCACCGGCGGCATGAGCGGCGAACAGCAGCTGCTGGAAAGCATGGGACTCGAGGTCGAACCCCTCCAGGGAGGCTGCTGCGGACTTGCCGGATCCTGGGGGTTCGAATCCGGCAAGTACAAGATCTCCATGGACTGCGGCGAGCAGGCCCTGCTGCCCGCCGTACGGGCGGCGGACGAGCGGACCCTCGTCGTGGCCGACGGGTTCTCCTGCAAGACCCAGATCGCCACCGCCAAGACCGGACGCCATGCCCTGCACGTGGCCCAGGTGATGCAGCTCGCCCGGGAGGGCGGACCCGAACCGGGCGGCCGGGGCAAACCGGAGCGGTCCTGCGCCCGCCGCAGGCCCCGGCCCACCGCGCGTGTGCGCGCCCTGCGGCTGGCCGCGCTCGTCGCCGCGGCTACGGCCGCAGCGGCGGCGGCAGCGGCTGTTCCGTCCAGATCACCTTCCCGTCGGGCGTGTAGCGCGTTCCCCAGCGGTCGGTGAGCTGGGCGACGAGGAACAGGCCGCGCCCGCCCTCGTCCGTCGCGGCCGCGCGCCGCAGGTGGGGCGAGGTGCTGCTGCCGTCGGACACCTCGCAGATCAGGGTCCGGCCCAGCAGCAGCCGCACGTGGATGGGCTCCGAGCCGTAACGGATGGCGTTCGTCAGCAGCTCGCTGACGACGAGTTCCGCGGCGAAGCCGGCCTCCACAAGGTCCCACCGCTCCAGCTGCCGCCCGCAGGCGGCACGGATCCGCGGCACGGCGGCCGGGTCGGCGGGCACGTCCCACCCGGCGACCCGCGAGGGGTCCAGCAGCCTGGTGCGCGCCACGACCAGTGCGATGTCGTCGCGGCGCACCGGCGGCAGCAGAGCGCCGAAGACGGCGTCGCACATCTCGTCCGGGCTGCGGTGCACGTCCTGCGCCAGCGTGCTGCTCAGCAGGTCCAGGCCCGTGTCGATGTCCTGGCCGCGCTGCTCGACCAGCCCGTCGGTGAACAGGACCAGGCTGCTGCCCTCCGGCACGACCACGTCGGCGGCCTCGAACGGCGGCACGCCCAGCCCCAGCGGCGGCGTCGCGGGCAGGTCCGGGTAGCTCACCGTTCCGTCCGGGCGGACGATGCCGGGCGCGAAGTGGCCGGCCCGGGCGATGGCGCACCGTCCGGAGACGGGGTCGTAGACGGCGTACAGGCAGGTCGCCCCGGTGATGCCCTCCTCACGGCCCGCGGCCGTCTCCTCCTCGTCGATCCGGCTCACCAGTTCGTCCAGATGGCCGAGCAGCTCGCCCGGCGGCAGGTCGAGCGCGGAGAAGTTCTGCACCGCGGTACGCAGCCGGCCCATGGTCGCGGCCGCGTGCAGGCCGTGGCCGACGACGTCGCCGACGACCAGGGCGACCCGTGCGCCCGGCAGCGGAATGACGTCGAACCAGTCGCCGCCCACCCCCGCCTGTGCCGGAAGGTACCGGTAGGCCACGTCCAGCGCGTCCTGCTGCGGCACCGCCCGCGGCAGCAGGCTGCGCTGCAGGGTCACGGACATGGCGTGCTCGCGCGTGTACCGGCGGGCGTTGTCGACGGCCACGGCCGCCCGGGTCACCAGTTCCTCGGCGAAGGAGACGTCCTCCTCCTCGAAGGGCCCCGACTCCTGAAGCCGCCAGAAGTTGGCCATCCCGAGCACCGCACCGCGTGCCTGCAGCGACGCCGTGACCAGGGAGTGGATGCCGTACTCCAGTGCGCGCGCCGCCCCCGGCGGATCCTGCGCGCGCCAGGCGTGCGCGGCGGCCAGGTCCGGCTCGAGCACCGCGTGGCCGGTCTCCAGCGCGGCGGCCATCGGGGTGTCCGGGTCGACGAACCGGATCAGGTCGCCCGTCGGCTGGAACGGGTGGTCGTCGCGGACCCCGCTCACCGCCGAGCGCCGCATCGACGTGTGCACGCCCGTCGGCTCGTCGCCGCGCAGCACCGGATCCAGCAGTTCCACGGTCACGAAGTCGGCGAACCCGGGGACGGCGACCTGCGCCAGCTCCTGCGCGGTCTCCGCGACGTCCAGCGTCGTGCCGATCCGCGTCCCGGCGTCGTACAGGATCTGCAGCCGTTCCCGTGCCGCCTGCGCCAGTCCGGCCAGTTCCCGCAGCTCGGTCGTGTCGCGCAGCGTGGCGACCACCCCGCTCCGCCCCGCCCGGGACGGGGTCGGCCGGGTGCTGACGGCCAGCAGCAGGTCACCCGCCAGATGCACCTCGTCGGTCACCGCCCGCCCGGAGGCCAGCACCTCGGCGATCCCGGCGTCCGGGACGAGATCCGTGACGTGCCGCCCCTCCGGGTCCGCCGCCAGGCCCAGCAGCCGCTTGGCCTCATCGTTCGCGAGCAGCAGTCTCCCGTCGCCCCCGACGATCAGCACGCCCTCGCGCACCGCGTGCAGAACGGCGTCGTGGTGTTCGTACATCCGAGTCATCTCGGTCGGTCCGATGCCTCTGGTCTGCCGCCGCAGCCGCCGGCTCACCAGCACCCCGCTCGCCGCGGCCAGCACCAGCGCGCCGCCGCAGCCGCCGAGAATCATCGGCAGCTGGGCGCGCACCGCGTCGCCGACGTGCTCGATCCCCACTCCTGCGGCCACCAGGCCGACGACGGTGCCGTCCTGCGTGGTCACCGGCACCACCGCCCGCGCGGCCTCCCCGGGAGCGCCCTGGAAGTGTCCGGTGATCGTGTAGCCGGCTTCCGCGCGCCCCGAGTCCTGCAGGTGCTTGCCGATCAGGCTGGGGTCGGTGTCGGCATAGCGTGTCCCGTCCGGGGCCGTCACCGCGATGAAGTCGACCCCGGACCCGCGCTGTGCGCGCTCCACGCGGGGCTGGAGCACCTGCGTGGAGTGGTCCGACCGCAGGGCGTCCACCGTCCCCGGCGCCTGCGCGAAGGCCTGCGCGACGGCCAGCGACCGGTGCTCGGCATCGTGCTCGCTGTCCTGCTGCGCCTGCACGGTCAGCGCGACGACGGCGGCGGCCACCAGCAGGACGGAGACCAGGATCTGCAGAAGGAGGGCCTGGCCCGCGACGCTGCGCGCACCGAACCGCGCCCGCAGCCCACGCCACCGGCCCGCCGGATCCCGAGACCGACCCGAGGACCCTTCCATACCCCCTTTCTAGCACCATGCGGCGACCGGTGATCCGCGTCGCGCCTCACCGGCGACGGCGCCGGCCGCCCCCGGCCGCCTCGACCGCCCGCTCCGCCCGGTCCAGCCGCCGCTGCGCCTTCCGGGCCTCCTCGCCGGCCTGCCGCTCCTCCCGCTCGGCCTCCTCCAGCGCACGCCGCAGCTCACCGGTCCGCTCTTGGGCCGTCCGCCGGCGGTCCTCGGCCGCGTCGGCCTCGCGGCGGGCGGCATCCCGTTCGCCGGCGCGGGCGCGTGCCTCCCGCTCCGCCTCGCGGGCCCGGTCGTCCGTGTCCCGTCCGCGTGTCTTCGGGGGAGCCGGAGCCGGCTGCCGCCCGGACGGCGCCGGGAAGCCGGCCGGGGCGTCCAGCGACGCGGTGAGCCGGCCCCTGGCCCACTCCCGTCCCGCCTCCGGGTCCCGCCAGCGCCGCGTGCAGAGTCTGCTCGACCTCGCGGCGGGCACTCTCGCCGATGCGCTGCCCGGCGTCGGCGGC
Source organism: Streptomyces sp. (assembly GCA_035698655.1). Taxonomy (GTDB): domain Bacteria; phylum Actinomycetota; class Actinomycetes; order Streptomycetales; family Streptomycetaceae; genus Streptomyces. The sequence goes on along the minus strand of DASSBO010000207.1, from coordinate 1,702 downwards.
GAGCTGCTGGGCCTGCCGGCCGAGCGCGGAGATCACGCGGAGCTGCTCGGCGGACAACTGCCGCAGCTGCTCGCCGTCGAGCTCCTGATGCGCCTGCCGCAGCGACTCACCCAGCCGCAGCAGCGCCTCGACCTCCTCGTGCTGCTCACGCACCAGCAGGTTGCCGGCCCACGCCGCCGTCGTCGGCCGGCGCAGCCGGTGGATCCGCTCGGCGAGGTCGCGGTCTCCCGCCGCGCGGGCCTCCTTGGCCCGCCGGTCGCGGGCCGCGGTGAACTCGCCCGGCCGCAGCCCGTACAGCTCGTCGGCGACAGCGTCCAGCTCCACCTCGACCACCGCCTTCCCGCGCCCGTCACCGGTGCTGCTGTCACCGTACGGGCGTCTCAGGCGGGCGGCGCGTCCGCACGCGCCGGCGTGGACGGCCGCCCGTTATGGGGGCACGGGCGGCCGCGAGCGAACTTTACGCCCAGGCTCACGCGGCCGAACAGCGTCCGGCACGGTTCATCGCGACCAGACGAGGGCCTTGAGCGTCACGTGCGTGACCGTGACCGGACCGCTGGAGAAGTGCTTGAGCCGCAGCCGCACGCCCTCGCCGTGCGGAGTGGTGTCCGTGAACGGATGTGCGATGAAGGTGGTGCCTGCGGTTCCGCGGTACTCGCCGCGGCCGCCGTTGCCGACGTAGTCGTGGTCGGGGCGGTCGACCTCGGAGATGCGGACCTGGATCTGCGCACCGGGATCGACGCCGGTCAGTTCGAGATAGGCCGTGCCCTGGTAGTGGGCCGGGCCGTGGATGAACTGGGAGCCCCCGGGCATGTAGTGGTCGTCGCGGTCGTCGGCGTACTCGTTGGTGAACTCCACCGCGTCCTCCCTTCCCGGCTCGAGGGTGAAGTTCTCGGGGCGGGTGAGGCTCACGTAGTCGGGCATGTCGTCCTCCTGTGTCCGGCCGCCGGTCGCCCAGCCGCGCAGTGCGTCGCGGGACTCGAACGCCCCGAGGTTCGTGTCGATCGGTGTCGAGGTGTACTGGTGGAAGTGCCACTTGTGCCGGATGCCCGGGTGGCCCGGCCTGCCGTTGTAGACGGCGATCCACAGGGCGTCGGCGCAGTACGAGGTGGTGTCGTGGTGCAGCCAGAAGTTCGTGTTGCAGTACAGCCCGACGCGGTGGGTGTCCCCCCGCAGCCGCAGCACCTCACGCAGGAAGTCGTCCTTGTCGGCGCACGAGACGTCGGAGTCCTCCCAGTCGGCCCACAGCGGGTCGCCGTGCCGCGAGGCGCACTTCTCGACGAAGTAGCGTGCCTGCGCCCGCATGCTGCCGGGACGCAGGAAGTGATAGAAGCCCACCACGCGGCCGGCTCTGCGGGCGTGGTCCGCCTGGGCCCGCATCTTCGGGTTGATGTACGACGTGCCCTCGGTGGCCTTCACGAAGCAGAAGTCCATGCCGTCCAGGTCGGGCGTCTCGGACTGGTACGACGCCACGTCGATGCCGCGAATCGACATCCGCATCCCCTCTTCCTCGCCGGCGGCGCGCCGCCGGATGTCCCTCGTAGCCTTTCTCCCCGCAGAGCGCCCTGATACGCCCTCACAACCCTTCCGTGTCCGGGTGAGCGAGTCCGGCCGCGTACCGGATGCCGCCCCAAAGGTGGGCGCGGAAGGCCGGGTCGTCGAAGGCCTGCGCCGCGTGGCCGAGCGCCGTGTAGAAGACCCGGCC
>DASSBO010000206.1:0-4395 GCA_035698655.1 Streptomyces sp. | reverse complement strand
GGCCAGTGCGCGCCCGGCCGCCGCTTCGTCCATGTCCTCCGCCCCGCACTGCCGCGCCCACTGCGCGACCGCTTCGTCGCTGCGTGCCCAGCGGCGCATGTCCGCGTCGAGCGGCCGTTCGCCGTCGGGCGGCCCGCTGCGCGCGAACAGCGCGACGAACGGCTCGAGCACGGCGCGGGCGCGGCGGACGGTGTCGTCCGGGGCCCGGTAGCCGGGGACCGGCGGGCCCTGCAGGAGCAGGTAGCGGTGCGGCTGCGCCAGGGCCCATTCCCGGTAGGCGCCGCCCAGGGCGAAAAGGCTCTCGCGGCGGTCCTCCGGCAGGTGCGCGGCCGTGTGCGCGAGGGCGGCGGCCATGTCGTCGTACGCGTCGCGCACGAGGTCGTCGAGCAGCGCGTCCCGGCCGGCGTAGTAGCGGTACAGCGCCGGCCCGGACATGCCGAGTTCCGTCGCGATGCGCTTGAGCGCCAGGTTCTGCGTGCCGCCCTCGGCCAGCTGCCGCAGCGCGTGTTCCTTGATCTCCGCCCGGACCTGCTCGCGGTAGCGGTCTCGGGGACTGCGGGCGCCGGCGGCCGTCATGGCGCTTCCCTCCCAGGGACGGATACGGACCTGTGGATGTTACACGTCTTCCTTTGGTGGACAGCTCATCGCTCCAGTTATACTGTGTAACCACAGTGAGCGAGTGAAGCTGTGAAGGAAGGGAACGGATGTCTGTCACGAAAGACGTGCACGTCGTGCTCGGGGCCGGGCCGGCCGGGACCACGCTGGCGGAGGAACTGGCGGCCAGGGGGCACCTCGTGCGCCTGGTCGACCGGTCGGGAGGCGCGGGCGACGCGCCCGCGGGCGTCCAGCGGATCAAGGGGGACGTCGGGTCGGTCGCCGGGGCGACGGAGGCCGTGCAAGGCGCGGACGTGGTCTACCACTGCGTGAACGTCGCCTATCACCTGCAGGTGGACGTGATGCCCGGCATCCAGCAGGCGGTGCTCGCAGCGGTGCAGGCCGTCGGGGCGCGGCTGGTCGTCCTGGACACGCTCTACCCGTACGGGCCCACGGGCGGTGCGGTCATGACCGAGTCCACGCCGTGGAACGCGACCACCCGCAAGGGCCGCATGCGGGCCGCGCTGGACGAGGAGTACCTGGCAGCCCACCGGCGGGGCGACGTGCGGGTGGCCCTGGGCCGGTCGGCCGACTTCGTCGGCCCGCGCGTGCTCAACTCGACCCTCGGCGGTGGGGTCTTCCCGGGTGCGCTGAACGGTGGCGAGGTGTTCGCGATGGGAGACGTGACCCTCCCGCACTCCTACACGAACATCCGCGACGTCGCCCGCGGCCTGGCCACCCTGGGCGAACGCCCCGACGCGGACGGCGCGGTCTGGCACCTGCCGACGGCCGACGCCCGCACCACGCAGGAGATCCTCGCGATGATCGAGGAACGCGTCGGCGGCAGCCTGGACCTGGTCGTCGCGGACGAGCCGCGACCCTTCGGCCCGTTCGACCAGCTGACCATGGACTCCTACGCCGAGCTGTTCTACCAGCACACCGAGCCGCAGGTCATGGACAGCACCGCGATACGCACGGCCTTCGGCCTGGAGCCGACGCCGCTCTCCGAGACTGTCGACATGACGCTGGAGTGGTACCGCGGCTTCCTCGGTCTGGCCGACGGCAGCCGCTGAAGACGCGCCGCGGCCGTCACCAGGCGCCGCGGTAGGCGATGCCCAGGGCGAGGGCGGCTAGAGCCGTCGCGAGGAAGACCACGCCGCCCACGATGTTGCGGGAGCCCACCCGCAGGTGGGCGGTGATCGCGCCGACGAAGTACAGCACCAGGCCGGCCGCCGCCAGCGTCCCCAGGACCGGGACGGCCAGGCCGGCGAGCAGCCCGACGGTGCCCGCGGCGAGCAGCACGCCCAGCACCGGCACCCACGTGCGGGGCAGTCCCTTCATGTCCGCCTGCGACTTCGGGTATTCGTGTCCGCTGAGGTAGGTGACGGCGGCGGCGCCGTTGAGGACCGCGCCGAGGATGATGACGGTGAGATAGGCGGCGTACACGGCGTTCTCCGTTTCCGGCGACGGCTGGGCTCTCCGCGTGGGAGTCGTTCGCGTGGAAGACGAGACGGCGAGCGGGTTTGTGACCAGATGCCTTTCCGCACAGGGGGGAAGGGGGGAGGGGAGAAGGGGGCTAGCCCCCGGATCCGGGTGCTCTCAGGGCACCGGCTTCCGGGCCGGTGGCCGGATGTCGGTGACGGCGGCATGCGCCGAAGGATGGGACGTGTCCGAATCCAGCCGCATCACCGTCTCTCAGGGGTCACGAATGGCATGCGACCACCCATCCAGCCGCCGCGCACGGTGTGCGCATCGCGCACTGTCGGCCGTCGCCTTGCTGGCGATGACCGCCGCTTCCGTCACGGCATGCAGCGGCGAGGGGGCCGGCCGGCCGGACCCGGCCCCCTCGGCAACGGCCGAGTCGACGCCGGCGGCGAGCCGGACCGGTGAGGCGGACAAGGTGACGCGGCACATGATCGACAACAACGGCCACCGCGTTGCGTTCTACGTCACCGAAGGGCACGGCCCCGCCATCGTTCTGGACGCGGGCGGCGGCGAGGACGCCTCGTACTGGAAGGACCTCGTCGCCAAGCTGCACGCGGCCACCGGGGCGAAGATCATCACCTATGACCGGGCCGGTCTCGGCAGGAGCGAGCCGGTTCCCGGGCCGTGGGACGTGGCGAGCGCCGTCAGCGACCTGCAGGCGGGCCTTCGCCGACTCGGCGTGAGGGAAGACGTGATTCTGGTGGCGCACTCACAAGCCGGCGAGATCGCGACGTACTTCGTCAGGGAGAACCCGGAGGCGGTCTCCGGCGCAGTGCTCGTCGACGCCGGCCTGCCGCCGCTGTACACGGACGAGGAGATCGCCCGGATCGTCGCCGCGAACCGGCCCGCGGTCGAAGCCGCGAAGAAGGCCCCGTCGAAACCGGCGAACCGGCAACTGATCGCGATCGCCGAGAGCTACGTGCCCATGCACAAGGCGTATCACGAGGTGTCCTGGCCCGACGCCGTCCCGGCGACGGTGATCGTGTCGGAGAAGACCCCCTTCACAGGCTCGCCCCTGGACGCCCGGCGCTGGCGGGACGCCGCCGTGTCGTTCGCCCGGGGCGGGCCGAACCGGACACTCGTCACCGCGAAGGGCAGCTCACACGACGTCCCGAAGGACAGGCCCGCGCTCGTACTCGAGGAGATCGAGAAGATGGCAGCCGCACAGAACTGACCCGGGCGCGCTGCCCGACGCGGCCTGACGGGTTGGCAGAATGACGCAGGTCGGCGTCGGAGACGGAAGAGTGGGGGCTGGACATGGACGTCGTGACGTGGGTGTCCGCGGCGGTGGCGCTGGCCGGCGCCGCGGCGACGGCCGTGCTCGGGTACTGGCAGCAGAAGCGGCTGCGCACCATGGAGAAGCGCAACCTCATGGACAGCTACGGCGCTTCGCTCGCGTGGGCCGCGTTCGATCTGCAGACCCGGCTGTACAACGTGCTGCACGGCTACCGGCTGGACCGCTCGCCCGGGACGGGTCGCGGCTTCCTCACCGTGTGCCTCACCCACGGCACCCCGCATGAGGCTGAGTACGTGCGCCGCAGCACTGTGTTCGTGCTCGCCGAGTACCTGGGCTGGGTGGAGATCCTCCGCCGGGACGTGCAGTTCCTCGATCTGGGACGGTCGCGCACCAACCGCCGGGTGATGTCGCAGATCTCCGAGATCGGCTCGGTGCTCGGCCGCATGTCACCCGAGAGCAACGAGCTGCGGCTCTTCCGCACCCAGCAGCGGGCGCTGGGCGAGCTGATGGTGCATCCGGACGGTGAGCCCGGCCGGCGGCGCTGCCTGGGGTACGCCGAGTTCTGCCACCGCCTGGACACGGACGAGGTCTTCAGCGAGTGGTTCCGCCGGCTGCTGGCGGACGTCGACGAGCTGGCGGCAGACGCCGGGCCTGCCGTGCCGCGGCTGGAGAAGGTCCAGCAGTTGCTCATGGCCCTCATCGACCTGCTGGACCCGAAGGCCGAGCGCTTTCCGCAGTTCCGTCAGGTCTTCGCCGACGAGGAGCGGCCGCAGCCGGAGGGTGCCGTGACGCCGTCGGCCGCCGGCTGACCGGCGCCGGCCGTCCGGCGCGGGCGCCGGCGGACGAGGTCGGCGACAGCCCACCGGCCGGGGCCCAGCACGGCGATGAGCAGGAACGACCAGCAGAACAGCGCGGCCTTCTCGCCGCCGTTCTGCAGCGGGAACAGCGCGTGCGGCTGGTGCACGGTGAAGTAGGCGTAGGCCATCGCGCCCGAGCAGACGACGGCCGCGCCGCGGGGCGCGGCACCGGCCATCACGAGTGCTCCGCCGACGAGTGCGATGACGTTCGCCCACCACCCC
>DASSBO010000205.1:0-5077 GCA_035698655.1 Streptomyces sp. | reverse complement strand
CCTGCTCGCCGGCAGCGGCCGCCCGGCGAACGCCGACGCCTGACCGGCGGGCGCCGGCCGGCGCCCGGGAGCGCTACAGCCGGGTGAGCGCGGCCGCCCAGGCCTGCGCCGTGCCGGGCTCGAACGCCACGTCGAGCGCGGCGGGTTCGAGCGAGTCGATGCGCCAGCCCGTCGCGAAGCTCGACCGCAGTTCCGCCTCGGTCACCCGGTGCGGGCCCTGGCTGCCGGGCTGCCGGTCGCTGAAGCACATCAGGTGATACCGCGCGCCGGGGGCCGTCACCGCGGAGACGCTGCGGACGAGCGCGGGCCGGTCCTCCGGCAGGAAGCAGTGGAAGCAGCCCACGTCGATCACCGTGTCGAACTGCTCGCCGAGGGTCTCCAGCCGCAGCACGTCGCACACCTCGAACCGCGCGGTGTCCGCCCCGCGTTCCCGTGCCTTGCGGCGCGCGAGCTCGATGGCCGACGGTGCCGCGTCGACGCCGGTCGTCTCCAGGCCGAGGCCGGCGGCCAGCAGCGCGTTGTCGCCGGATCCGCAGCCGATGTCGAGCACCCGGCCGGAGAACGCGCCGGCCTCGGCGAGCCGCACCAGAGCCGACTGTGGCCGGCCGATCTCCCAGCCGGCGCCGGGCGCCCCGGCGTAGTGCGCTTCGAAGATGTCGACGCCGCTGCGGCTGGACAGCACGCGGGCGCCGGAGTCGTTGTCGGGCATGGGCTCACGGTCACACGCCCCGGAGCCCGCTCCCGCCGCCGTGGAGCGGCTTGCGTGATCGACGTCATGGGACTTGGTGACACATGTCAGGGCGCGCACGCACGCCCTTCTCCGGAAGCCCGGCACGCCTGGAGTATGACCGGCGTCCGTCCTCGAGCATGAACAGGTGTTTCAGGGTGACCGTTGCATCAGCTGACGCCGTCGACGCGGCACCGGAGAGTTCTCAGCCGGCGGGAGTCCGCCTGTACACGAGGGCGGCGGTGAGCCCCGCCTGGATCGCCCGGGCGGTGCTGCCCGCGGCGCGTGCACTGGCCGACGCTCCGGCGGCACCGGCGGTTCACCTGCGGCGCGGCTGGCGGTTCGGGCCGCACGTCGACGTCATCGCCGGCGCCGGGCAGGGCGGCGCGCTGCCGTGGGACGAGATTGCCGCGAAGCTCGACGCCGGGCCGCGGCCCGCCGAGGGGGTGCTGACCGAGGAGGAGTACCTCGCTCAGGCACGCGAGTTCGGCAGGCTGGAGCGGGTACCGCCGCCGTACCTGCCCATGCGCGAGCACGGGGCCGTCGAACTCATCGGGCGCGACGCGCTCGGCGAGTGGCCGCAACCGCTCGAGACGCTGCGGCAGTTGGCGCTCAGCCGGCTGTTCACCCCGCTCGCCGGCACCGTGGAGCGGCTCGCCGAGCGGCCGCAGGACGCACTCGCCCTGGTCGCCGGCGCCTTCGTCGCCCTGGCCGCGGCGCACCACTCGGGCGCCGCCCACGGCACGTTCTCGCTGCGCTCCCACGCCGAGGCGTTCATCGCCTGGGCCGCCCCGCGCAAGGACCCGCGGCCCGCCTTCGACCGGCGACTGGCCGCCGACGCCGCCACGCTGCGGCCGCTGGTCGAACGGGCACTGGCCGGCGAACCGACCCCGGACACCGCGCACTGGGCCACCGGATTCGCCTACGCCATGGGCGCCTTCGACGCCTCGGTGGCGGACGGCGGTCTCACCCTGGAGGCTCTGGAGACGGTCGGCGAGGGCTTCGATGCGCAGACCATGGGGCCGCCCGGCCGCACCGACGCCCGGTCGACCCGGCCCAGCGCCTTCCACCAGGCGGTCGACGCCTCCGGCGTCACCGACGGGCCCGCCCAGTGGTTCGCCTCCTACCGGCTGCTCGTCAACCTCTTCTACTCCCAGCTGCCCCTGCTCGGCGTGCCCCCGATGCACCGCTACTACCTGTGTCACGCGGTCGCCGAAACGGTCGACCAGGTGCTGGGGGAGACCTGGCAGGAGCGGCTGGACCGGCTGCGGCAGGGCGCCGCCCCGCGGAAGGAGGCCCGCACCGATGGCCGTTGAGCCCATGGCCGGCCCGCCCGCCGACGAGCCCGTGTGGATGCTGCGCGTCAACCCGCTGCGCCGGACCCGGCTGGCGGACGCCGAACTCGCCGGGACGGCGGACCGGCTCGCCGCCGCGGAAGCCGAGGTGGCCGCCGCCGCCGAGCAGTGCTCCGCCGAGCTGTACGAGGCGATCGGCGCGGCCGGCGACGACCCGGCACGGGGCGACCTCATCGCGCTGCGGCGTGCCATCCACAACGACCGCGAACCCCGGAACGGCCAGGACGCCGGCCTGCCCGGCGTCGCCCGCTGGCACGCGGCCCGCGCCCGGCGCGCCGCACTGACCGACGCGCTGGACGCCGCCCACCCGCAGGCCGCGGCCCGCGAACGCGCCGCGCTGGCCGGAATCCTCGCCGACGAGGACCTGATCCGCGCGCTCGCCACGGTCGCGCCCGAGGTGCACGAGTCCGCCGCGCGCTACCGCGCCGCACACGCGCGCAACCCCGAACTCCCCTCCCGCATGCGGAAGAAGGAACGCGGCCTCGTCCAGTACGTCACCCGGGCGATGGTCCGCACCAGCCCCCTCTCCCGGTTCACCGCGGTCGGGGCCGCCGTGCCCGACGCCACGGGCAGCGCCCCGGACGCCGTCGGCTTCGACAAGGCCGTCCCGTTCCCGGGCCTGGACCGCGTCATGCTCGACTTCGTCCTCGGCGGCCTCGCCGGACCGGACGGAACACCCGGGCCCGACACCTGGATCCAGCTGCCGCCCACCTCCGAGTTCGACGCCGAGAGCGGCAAGCTGTTCTTCCTGCGCCCCGAAGGCGACGGCATGCGGCGGCTGTCGGCGCCCGCCACGCCGACGCTGCGCCTGCTCTACGACGCGCTGGTCATGGGCCCGCGCCAGGTCTCCTCCGTCGCCGCGACCGTCACCCGCCGCACCGGCGCCGCACCCGACGCCGCGCTGAAACTGGTGCTCGGGGCCGTCGCCAAGGGCATCCTGTGCACGCGGCTCGGCCCCGAGGACGGCGCCGTCCCCTGCACCGAGCAACTCGACGTCCCCGGCTCGCCCGCGCGTGACCTGCTCGACCGCGCCCGCACCGCCCTGCGCGACCTCGAAGCGAACCCGCCGGCCCGGGAACGGGGCGAACGGCTCGCCGGGCTGGACTCCGTACTCGTCGAGATGAGCCGCACGGCACAGCGGCCGGCCCGGATCCTCGTCGAGGAGGACTACATCCTGCCGCCCGCCCGGATCGCCACCCAGGCCTGGCGCGGACCCCTGTACGACCTGTCCGCCGCCGTCGAGCTGCTGTCCGTCTTCGACCGGCTGCACGACGTACGGGCCCTGCTCACCGCCTCGTTCACCACGCGCTTCGGCGCCGGCGCGAACGTGCCGCTGACCGAACACGCCGACGCCCTCGTCGCCGACGTCTACCGGCTCGGCGGCGACTACGACGGGAACGTCCGGCCCGGCACCGGGCCCGCCGACGGCTCCCTGGACCGGCTGCACACGCTGCGCGAACAGGTCGTGGCAGCCGTGCACGACCGGCTCCGGGACGCCGACGCGCAGCACGGCGACGCCTGCCTCACCGCCGAGGAGGCCCGCGCGCTCACCGCGCAGCTGCCCGAGCGGTTCCGCCGCGACGCGATCGACTACAGCGTTCTCGTGCAGCCCTGGCAGGGCCGGCTCGTCTTCAACGACGCCTATGCCGGACACGGCATGCTCTACGGCCGGTTCCTCGGCCCCGACCGCGAACTCGGCGGCGAGGCCGCGGACGTCTTCGCCGCACGCGCCGCCCGGCGGTACGGCGCCGGCTCCCGGCGCGTCGTCGAGGACCGCGGGCTGCACCGGCTCAACGTCAACGCGCACGCCCGGATCCTGGGCGAGGGCATCGGCCCCGACGACTGGGAGGCGCTGCGCCTCGTCCACGACCCGGACACCGACAGCCTCACGGTGACCGACGCCGACGGTGTCCCCCTCAGCGTTCTCACGCTGGGCGCCGGGCACCCCGAACTCTTCCCGGCTCCGCTGGCGCTGGCCACCTGGCTCATCAGCGGCGGCCGCCTCTACGAGGACCTCGTCGGCTCCTGGCACACCGCCGCCGGCCGCGACCCGCGCCGCACCCGCGGCTGCCCGCGGCTGTCGGTCGGGCAGGCCGTCGTCGCCCGCCGCCGCTGGTACGGCGGCCCGGAGTGGGACGCGGCCGTCGCCGCCGGCCCCGGCGAAGGCGACCGGATGCGCGAGCTGGCCCGCTGGCGCGGCCGGCACGGCGTACCGGAGCAACTGGTCCTCAAGACCCCGCTGGACGACGAGTACCGCGCCACCGCCCAGGCGTCGGGAGAGGACCTGCAGGAGCACCGCCGCCGGCAGAAGCCGCAGTACGTCGACCTGAGCAGCGCCCTGTGCACCCGCGTCCTGCCGCGCCTGCTGGAGCGGCGCAGCGCCGGTTACCTGGAGGAGGCGCTGCCCGCGGTCACCGACAGCGATCACGCCTACGAGTGGGTCGTGGAGATCGGCCGCGCGTCCGGCGGCCGGTTCCGCTACGGAGGAGACGACCAGTGAGACTGCGAGCAAGACCCCAGCTCCACTACGCGCCCGTGCCGGGAGGCGTGTATCTCAGCGGCGCCCGCGCACAGTTCGCCATGCGCGGCCCGGAGGCCCTCTTCACCGTCGTCGACGTGTGCGTGCCCCTGCTGGAGGAGGGCGCCACCGAGGACGACCTCGTCACCGCCCTCGGCTCGGAACGCGCCCGCCCGGTGGTGCGGCAGCTCACCGCGGGCCTGCGCGGCCACGGCATGCTGCTCGACCTCGACACGCTGACCGAGCCGGAGCCGGCACCCGAGGTGCGCTCGCGGTACCCCGAGGCACTGGCCCACCTGGAGAGCGTCAGCGACGACCCCTACGCCCGCTTCGCCGCGCTGCGCACCGCGAGCGTGCTGCTGGCCGGGCCGCCGCAACTGGTCCTGCCGGCGTTGCGCGGCCTGCACCGCGCCGGAGTCGGCCGGCTGCTGGTCGCCACCGACGCGGCCGAGCAGGTCGCTGCAACGGTCGAGCGGC
>DASSBO010000204.1:0-8271 GCA_035698655.1 Streptomyces sp. | reverse complement strand
GTGCTCGCGCACGGGCGTGCGCTCCTCCAGGAGGACGACCGCACCACCGTCATCCAGGCCGACATGCGCGAGACCGACGCGATCTTCGGGCACGCCGAGGTACAGCGGCTGATCGACTTCTCGCAGCCCGTCGCGGCGCTGTTCGTCTCCGTCATGCACTGCCTGCAGGACCCGGGGCCGGAGGAGATGCTGCAGCGGGTGCTGGACCGGCTGCCGTCGGGCAGCTTCGTGGTGATCAACCAGCTGGTGAGCGAGGACGAGAAGACCCGGGACTTCGTCACCGGCTTCATGGACGAGAGCACCCACGGCAACTGGGGCCGGGTGCGCCAGCCGCACGAGGTCGAGAAGTACTTCACCGGCCTGGAGCCGGTGGAGCCGGGGCTCGGCAAGATCGACGAGTGGCGGCCGGAGGGCGAGCACGCCCCGACGGCCAAGCAGGAGACCATGGAGTGGTACGAGTTCGGCGGCGTCGCCCGCAAGCCGTAGCCTCCGGGCGGGCCGTGGCCTGAACCGCCTCGCTCAGAGGCGGTTCAGCATGTCGTCGATGAACTCCTCGGTCTTCGACGGCGGTTCCGCCATCGCGCAGAGCCGGTCCATGACCACCATGTAGTTCTCCACCTCTTCCTGCTTGTCCAGGTAGAGGGCGGTGGTGAGCTGTTCGAGGTAGACGACGTCCGGCAGGTCGGGTTCGAGGAAGCGCAGTATGGTGACCGGCCCGCCGGCCGCGGAGAGCCCGCCGATGTGGAAGGGCGCGATCTGCAGCGTCACGTTGGGCTGCCGCGCGGCCTCCTTGAGGAAGAGCAGCTGTTCGCGCATCACCTCGGTGGAGCTGCCGAGCGGGCGGCGGAGCGCCGCTTCGTCGATGACGGCCCACAGCCGGGGGCCGTGCGCCATGCCGAGCACGTTCTGCCGCGTCATGCGCAGCTGGACGCGCTGCTCGATCTCCTCGTCGTTCGCGCGCGGGTGCCCCAGCCGGGTGCAGGCGCGGGCGTAGTCGCGGGTCTGCAGCAGGCCGGGGACGAACTGCACCTCGTAGCTGCGGATGACGGAGGCGGCCTCCTCGAGGCCGATCAGCTGCTCGAACCACTGCGGCAGCACGTCGCTGTACTTGTTCCACCAGCCGGGCACGCTCGCCTGGCGCGCGAGCGCGAAGAACCCCTCGCGCTCCTCCGGGTCGAGGACGCCGTACAGCGTCAGCAGGTCGGAGACGTCGCGTTCCTTGTAGCCGGTGCGGCCCAGTTCCAGCCGGCTGATCTTCGCGTGCGAGCCGCGGATCGCGTTGCCGGCCTGCTCGCGGGTGATGCCGCGCGCCTCGCGCAGCCGGCGCAGCTGGGTGCCCAGCACGATGCGGAGGATGGTCGGGCCGCCACGCGGATGGTCGAGGATCCGCCTGACCGACGACTCCGGTGCCCCCTCCGGCTGTGCTGCCATCACGTCCGCCCCTGTTGCCGATGAGTGATTGTCCGGGCGCCCAGTGTCCCACTGCGGCGCCCGGACGTACAGCAAAGCACGCGGACGGATGGGGACTTCAGAGTTTTTCCGGGCGCATGAAGTCGTCGAAGTCGCCGTCCTTGGCGCCCTGGATGAACGCGGTGATCTCCGCCGGCGTGTAGAGGAGCGCCGGGCCGGTGGGGTAGCGGGAGTTGCGCACGGCCACTCCGCCGTCGGCCAGTTCGGCCATCTCGACGCAGTTTCCGCTGGGGTTGCTTCGACGGCTCTTGCGCCAGACGGCGCGCTGCAGCCGGGGGTCCTGCATGGCGTGGTCGATATGCATGTGCAGCACTGTCTCACAGCTTTCCGTCCTTGCACCTGTTCTTGCAGATGTGCTTGCAGACGTGCGTGCATTCCGCGATGATGGCTGCACGCTGTCACTGCCCGTGTGCAACCACCCCGACCCCCAGTGGAGTTCGCGATGCCGACACCACCCACCGCGTGCACCGGCACATCCCCGCAGTACTGCGAGTGGGACGACCCGCTCACCCGGCTGCTGCTCCTGCTCGAGATCGCCCGCGAGCCCTCCTGGCTGCGCGATGCGGTGGCCGCCCGGGCCGGCCGTCCGCAGACCGAACACTGATCCGCATCCGAGCGGAAGTCGGCCTGTTGCGGGTGATACACCCGAGACCCAAGTGATATGCCCGGACTCTCGACCCCGTCGTCCGTCGGCGGAAGACTCGGCCCTGCACGGGCCGGAACGCTTCGGCCCGCAAGTGGACGGCGAGCAAGAGGCGGGTGCAGGCAGTGCGAAGACGGTGGCGGTCCAGACGGATGGTGACGGCTGCGGCGGTGGCGACGGTCCTCGGGGCGTCCCTGTCGGCCTGTGGCACCACGCAGGCCGACAGCGGCCGGGTCACCCTTCAGGTGGTGGCGACGCAGTACGGCGACCGTTCGGGGAACAGCACCCAGCGGTACTGGGACAAACTCGTCGGCGAGTTCCAGTTCAGTCACCCGGACATCGCCGTCAAGGTGACCGTCTACGACCGCAGCACCGTCGACAAACGCGTGGCCGACATGATCAAGGCCGGCAACGTCCCCGACCTCGCGCAGACCCCCGGAACCTTCGCCGACTACGCAGCGCAGGACCGGCTCTACTCGGCCGGAGAGGTCCTCTCCACCTCCTCCCAGGCCGCGATCGTCTCCTCCCTCGCCGACGCGGGTTCCGTCAACGGCGAGCAGTACGGCATGCCCTTCGCCGCCGACACGCGCGTGCTGTTCTACAACACCGACCTCTTCGAAGAGGCCGGCCTGGACGGCCCGCCGCAGACCTGGAAGGAGCTGCGCGCCGACGCCGAGGCGCTGAAGGACGCCGACGTGCAGATCCCCTACGCGCTGCCGCTCGGCTCACAGGACGCGGAGGCGGAGGCGTTCAACTGGATGATCAGCGGCGGTGGCGGCTACACCGACGACTCCGGCCAGTACGCCATCGACTCGCCCCAGAACGTGCGTACCTTCACCTGGCTGCGCGACGAACTGGTTGGCGCCGGCCTGACCAACCCGGACCCGGCCACCACCGACCGGGACAGCGCCTACGAGGCGTTCCTGCGCGGGGACGTGGGCATGCTCAACGGGCACCCCACACTGATGGAGCGGGCCCTGGAGCACGGCATCCACTTCGACACCGCGCCCATCCCCGGCCGCGACGGCCCGGTCAAGGGCAGCGTCGGCGTCACCGACTGGATGATGGCCTTCAAGAAGAACGGTCACCGGCAGGCCATCCGGACGTTCCTGGACTTCGTCTACAACGACAAGAACGTCCTCGGCTTCGCCACCAAGTACGACATGCTTCCCGTCACCACCCCGGCGACGCAGCAGCTGAGTGACGACACCGAGCACAAGAGGCTGCGCCCGTTCCTCGACGAGTTGGACACCGCACGGTTCTACCCCGTCTCCAAGAGCTCGTGGTCCGAGGTGTCCCGCGCCGTCGCCGCGCGGATCGGCAGCACGGTCGTCGACGGCGGCGACCCGGCCGAGGTGCTCGGCCGCATCGAGCACACCGCGCACCAGGCCGAAGCGGACGCCCGGTCCGACTAGGACGGGGCGCCCGCTTCCGGTGCTGCGGCCTTCGGCCGGATCAGCGGTGGTGGCAGTACTTCGGAGCCGGGCCGATGTTGGCGATGTAGCGGGCGGCGGAGAAGCCGTCCACGTAACGGTGGTCGTTCAGCTTGTACCAGCGCGGGTTGCCGCCGATGGTCTGGCCGTTGACCTTGCACTTGATACCGATGACGGCGCCGCGGGGGAGCACGTCCACCACGCGGTGGTGCGTGCTGGGGCCGGAGCGCACGTTCAGGCCGGTACGGGCGATGACCTTGCCCTTGTAAGGACCCTTGTGCATGTCGTGGCAGAACTTCGGTGCCGGGCCCAGGTTCTTGATGTAGCGGGCGGCGGAGAACCCGCCGACGTAGCGGCCGTCGCTCAGCTTGTACCAGCGCGGGTTGCCGTCGATGTTCTGGCCGTTGACCTTGCACTTGATGCCGACGACCTGGCCGTTGTGCAGCGAGCCGACGACGCGGTAGTGGGTGCTGGGGCCGGAGCGGACGTTCAGGCCGGTACGGGCGATCACCTTGCCCCAGTACGGGCCGTCGGTCGGCATCGCGGCGCCCGCGGCGGACGCCTGACCCGCGGCGGTGGCGGCGGTGAGAAGACCGGTGGCGGCGGTGAGAGCGATCTTGCCGAAGGTGGACTGCAGAGCCATCTGCTTCCTCCTGAGGAGGTGGTTGAACCCCGGGGGCGGGGGTCGGACATGCGCCGGGGTCGGTCGACCGGGGTCGATGCCGCTCCTGCAGAAGTGGACGGCTCAGCCCTTCCGGCGACGCGCCGTGTGCACGGTGTGTGGAGAACCGTTCACTCGGTGCGCACCATTCACGCTAAGTATGCCGCTTTGAGTCCGCAACTTGTCACATACGGTCACGACGACGCGGTTGCGCTTTCCCGGCTCTCCTGTTCCGCGACGGGACGGCGCCGCCCCCGCACCACCCGGTCGCCCGCCACCAGGAGCAGGGCCACCGTCGCTCCCAGGGCCATGCCGCCCAGCACGTCCGACGCCCAGTGCACGCCCAGATACACCCGACTGGACCCGACCAGCACGACCAGAACGACCGCCGCCCCCCACACCACGGCCTTCGCCAGCCGGGACCGGATCAGCTCACACAACAGCAGCGCGAGCACCGGCAGCAGTGCCGCCGTCATCGTCGTGTGCCGCGACGGGAAGGAGAAACCCGTCTCCGGCGTCAGCCAGTACGTGTGCGGCGGCCGCGTGCGGTCCGCGATCTCCTTCACCACGGTGGCCGCCGCCACCGACAGCACCCCCGCGCAGCCCACCAGCACGATCGGGCGCCAGGACCGGGCCCGCCACGCCAGCACCGCCGCGACCAGCACGGCCAGCACGATCAGCGGAATCTCCGCCGAGTCGGTGATCGCCTTCATCACCGAGTTCAGCAGCGCGTCCCGGTGCTCCACGGCCTCGCTCAGCGCCGGCTTGTCGACGAAGGACGTGTCGTGCCCGCCGACCAGACCGGCGTCGGCGGCGAACACGGCGACGCACGCCGCCAGACCCGCCAGCGGCCCTGCGGGCAGCCTTGCCGGTGAACGCGGAGCACGGTGACTACGACGGGGGGCGCCGGGAGCGGCCATCGGTGGTTCTCCAGTTCGCAGAGGTACCCGCACAGCGTATGCGGAGCGCGGCCCGCGGCCACGCCGCACCGGCCGCAAGGGCGTCGCAGCTCACAGCGCCGACGCCAGCGCCGCGCCCGCGAACGCCGCGCCCAGCCCGACCACGACGCTCCCCACCGCGTTGACCAGGGCGTACAGCGTGGCGCCCTCCTCGGCGAGCCGCATCGTCTCGTAGGAGAACGTGGAGTACGTCGTCAGCGCCCCGCACAGCCCGGTCCCCAGCAGCAGCCGCACCTCCTCCGGCACGTCGCCCGCCACGGCCGCCCCGGTGACCAGCCCGAGCACCAGACACCCGGCGACGTTCACCACGAACGTCCCCCACGGGAAGAGCGAGTCGTGCCGGCGCTGCACCTGCAGGTCGGTGAGATAGCGCAGCGGCGCACCGACCGCGCCGCCGACGATCACCAGCAGCCAGTTCACCGGACGACCTCCACCTCGTCCAGCGTCGCCAGGGCGATGCCCGGCAGTTCCTCCAGCCGCGGCAGGAACGCCCGCACCCGCTCCGGCTCGTCGACGATCACCACCGCGACCGGCAGGTCCTCGCTCAGCGACAGCAACCGCGAGGTGTGGATCATGGACGAGGCGCCGAAACCCTCCACGCCGCGGAAGACGCTCGCCCCCGCCAGTCCCGCCGCGTGCGCCCGGTGCACGACCTCGGTGAACAGCGGCCGGTGGTGCCACACCTGGCTCTCGCCCACGTACACCGTCAGCCGCAGCGCCCTGCCGCCGGTCAGCTCCGTCATGCCTGCCTCCAGCCGATCACGCGGCGCGTGAGCCACGCCGCCGTCCACACCGCCGCCAGGGCCGCGAACAGCGTCGCCGCCAGATACGCCACACCGGTCGCCGGACGGCCGTCCGCCACCAGGCGCTGCACACCCACCGCGTACGTGGAGAAGGTCGTGAAACCGCCCAGCACGCCGGTGCCGAAGAAGGGCCGCACCAGCCGGTGCGCCGCCCACACGTCGCTGATCACCACCATGAACACCCCGATCAGCGCACAGCCGACCAGGTTCACCCCGAGCGTCGTCCACGGGAAGACGCCGTCCGGCGTGGGCCACAGCAGCGAGGCCGCGTAGCGGGCCGTTGCGCCCATCGCCCCGCCCAGCGCCACGACGGCCACCACCGGCGCCTGCCCGGGCCGCCCGGAACGCCGCCGGACGGGTGACACGGGCGCGACGTCCGGGTCCACGGGCTCGTCCACCATCGGGGGCCGGTGCTCCTCCACACTCACTCCTACTCGCCGGGGGCCCCGCGCGACGGACCGTCGTCGGGGCGCGCTGCACAGCAAGTAGGGACCGTTGGCGGCGTCCGCGCCGCGGTTCGGGTACGGCGGGCCCCACCGCCGCGCGGGGCCCGCGCCGAACGGCGGCGCCTCGCGCGGCCAGCGTACCGCCCGCACGTCGCCCGCCGGGTCAGCGTGCCGCGCCGAGGACCTTCGCCTCGACGGCCGGGTCCACCCCCTTCAGGGGCCGGTCCGGCCGCTGCGGCGCGGTCCCGCCGATCGCCTGCAGCCACGCCCAGGTGTCCGCGACCGTCCGCCCGACCGGGCGGCAGCGCAGCCCCGCCGCCAGCGCCTTCGACACGTCGCTGCGGTGCATCGTGTCGTGGTCCTCGCCCGGCGGCAGCCACACCGGCAGCCCGGTCCACGGCTCGATGCCCGCCGCCAGCACCGTCTCGGGGTCCGTCCAGCACAGCTCGGCGTCCGAGCCCGTCACCCGCACGCACTCTTCGAGGAGCCCGCCCATCGTCGTGTGACCGGGGGGACTCACCACGTTGTAGGGGCCGCCCGGCGCCGCCCCGGCCGCGTCCAGCGACCAGGCCGCCAGGTCCCGGACGTCCACGTACTGCAGCGGCAGGTCCCGCGGCCCCGGCGCCAGCACCCGGCCGCCGCGCGCCATCCGGTTCAGCCACCACGGCAGCCGGCCGACGTTCTCCCACGGCCCCAGGACCAGCCCCGCCCGCGCGAGCAGCGCCCGGTCGCCGAACGCCTCGACCGCGGCCAGTTCCCCGCCCCGCTTGGCGCGCGGATACTCCACCTCCCCGTCGTCCGGCGACGCCTCCACCACCGGGCCGTCCTCCGCGCTGCCCGCCGGCAGCGGCTGCGGATACACCGAACGGCTGGAGACGTACACGTACCGCTGTGCCCGGCCGGCCAGCAGCCGCGCCGCGTCCCGTACCGCGCGCGGCGCGAAGGACCAGGTGTCCACGACGACGTCCCACTGCTCCGGGCCCTCCAGCGCCGCCAGGCCGCCGGGCTGCGTGCGGTCACCGTGCAGCGCCCGCACCCCGTCCGGCGGCGCGTGCCGCCCACGGTGGAAGACCGTCACCTCCCAGCCCCGCGCCGTCGCGTCCTCGACGAACGCCCGACCGACGAACTCCGTACCGCCCAGCACCAGAAGTCTCATGCCGCGACTCTGCCCCCGGACCGGCGGGACGGAAAGCGGTCCACGCTCTGGGCGGAATCGCCGTCGGCGGAATCCGCCGGCGGGGGCTGCCGGCGCCGGGTCACGCGTCCGGCGGGCTTCACCGGCCGCCGGAGGGGTACCTGCGCGCGCATGGAGACCTGGGGAAAACGCGGCGACATGGTCGTACACGAGCAGGACCCGTACAACGCCGAACCGCCGCGCGGCGCACTCGCCGACGACGCACTCACCGCGGCCGACACCTTCTACGTCCGCAACCACGGCCCGGTTCCGGACATCGACCCGGCCGAGTGGCGGCTGCGCGTCGACGGACTCGTCGCCCGGCCCATGGAGCTCTCCCTCGACGACCTCAAGGCCGGCTTCGCCCGCCGCGAGGTCACCGCCACCCTGCAGTGCGCCGGCAACCGCCGCGCCGGGTTCAACGAGGTGCGCGAGGTGCCCGGCGAGGACCCGTGGGGTCCCGGCGCCACCTCCACCGCCCGCTGGACGGGCGTCGCGCTCGCCGACGTCCTCGCCGAGGCCGGACTGCAGCCCGACGCCGCCCACGTCGCGCTCGGCGCCCCCGACGTCTCCCCGCTCGCCGACCCGCCCCAGCCCTACGCCGGTTCGGTGCCGACCGCCAAGGCGACGGCCGGGGACGTGCTGCTCGTCTGGGACATGAACGGCGCCCCGCTGCCCCGCG
>DASSBO010000203.1:0-11616 GCA_035698655.1 Streptomyces sp. | reverse complement strand
GCACACGCCCGGGCACCAGTCGGTGCTGGTGGACGGGGGTCACCGGCAGGTTCTGGTGACGGGGGACGTGCTGGTGCACGCGGTGCAACTGGTCGCGCCGGCCGTCGCCTACCGTCTGGAGGCGGACCAGGCGGTGGCCCGCCGGACGAGGGAGTCGGTCCTGGCCGGCGCCCGCCGCGACCGGACCCTGCTGGCGACGGCCCACCTGAACCGCCCGTTCCTCCGCGTCACATGAAGTTGCGGGTGTGCAGGGCGGACAGTTCCGCCGCCTCCGCGTCGGGGAAGCCGAGGCGGGTCAGCCGGTGGCGGCGGCCCTCGTCCATCTCCGCCTGCAGGCGCTGCACCGCACGGTGACCGCGGGCGATGGCGGGCGGGTCCCACGAGCCGGCCGCGAGCAGGACCAGGGCGTCGAAGACCTCGGCGTTCAGCCCGGCGGTGTCCAGCAGCGCGTCGTGCCGGCGTTCCACCGCACCGCGCAACTGCGCGCGGAAGGACGGGTCGGCCGCACAGCGGTGGGCCAGGTGCGCGACGCCGAACGCGACGTGTCGGGCCTCGTCCTGCCGGGCCAGGCGGGTCACCGCCCGGGTCACCGGGTCCGGGGCGTGCAGGTCCAGGAAGGCCAGCAGGTTCAGGAAGGTGCCCTCGCCGAGGACGGAAAGCAGGAACGAGGCCAGCGAGAAGTCCGGCTCGCTCAGCAGCGTCGCCAGGGAGGCGCGGCCGCCGGCCGACGAGGTGCCCATGCGGCCGCCTTTGAGCAGCGCGCGCCGGGTGAAGACCTCCACATGCCGGGCCTCGTCGGCCGCCTGCACGGCGAGCAGTTGCAGCACCTCGCGGAAGTGCGGGTGCACCTGGGCGAGCAGCCGGCCGGGGATGACCAGGGCCGCCTGCTCGTTCTCCACCAGGTACGTCATGACCTGCACGACCGCCTGCTCGATCTCCGCCGGCAGCGTGAAGTCGGCGTCCCAGGGCACGGCCGTGGCCGGGTCCCACTGAGCGGCTGCCGCGTGCGCGTAGAGGCGCGGTGCGAGCTCGGCCCAGACGATGTCGCGGTCGGCCGCGGCGAATCCCAGGTCGGGCCCGCCGGCTTCGACCAGCGCGCCGCGGGCCGCCAGGCCCCAGTGGCCCGGCGGCCGGGCGGCCACGCCGCCGGAGGCCGGGCCGCCGGCCCGCTCGGCGCCGCGCCAGCGGTCGTGTGCCCGGCGGCCCTTGACGACGTGTGCCCGCAGCCGGCCGGCGGCCGCCGCACCCTCGGGGGCCCGCACCTGGTGGCCCTCGCGGCGGCACCAGGCGGTCAGATGCACCGGCAGGTCCCGGTCGCCGCCGGCCACGGCGACCACGTCGCCGGGCCGAACGGCCGCCAGGGCGCGGCCGATCAGCAGATGGGCTCCCTCGGCAAAGCCGAGCGTACCCAGGTCCACGACCCGGGCACGCTCGGCCGTTCGGCCCTCGCCGGTCACGGCACGTAGTGCGCCGCGGTGACGGAGCCGCTCTCGTCGTAGAAGCCGCTCTCGTCGACGGCCCGTTCCAGGCATCCGTACCCGGTTTCCCGGCCGGGCCGCCAGCTGGTGAGGCCCTCCAGGTCGAGCAGCGGGCGCACTTCCGGGTCCGCGTAGGACATCGACAGCAGCAGTTCGTCCAGCCGGTCGGTCGCCGCGGCGGGCGCGGTCTCGCCGTAGGCCATGACGCAGTGGTCGTACGGCTCGGTGCGCGCCAGCACCCTGGTCCGCACGCCGCCGAGCGTGCCCTCCCGGGTGAACTGCAGGTGGTTGCCGTCGGTGACGCAGGCCGCCGCGACCTCGCCCTGCACGAGCGCGCGGACCGCGTCGCGCTCACCGCCGACGTGGTCGCCGTGCAGGCCGACGCCGACCTGGTGACGCAGCACGGTGAAGTCCTCGCCGGGCTGCAGGCCGCAGTCGCGCAGCAGCGACAGCGGCAGCAGCGTCGCCTGCGGGGAGTCGACGGCGCCGACGGCGACCGTCTCGCCCTTGAGGTCCGCGGGGGTGTGCAGGGCGGAGTCCTCCCGCACGACGACGAGGGAGCGCAGGTCCTGGTCGGTGTCGCGCATGACGCCGGGCCGGACGGCGTAGCCGCGGGCGCGGGCCAGCCGCCGGGTGCGCACCCAGGCCAGCGGGGAGTGCCAGGCGGCATGCAGCCGCCCGTCGACCAGGTCCTCGACCTGGCGTTCGTAGTGCGAGTAGAGCACGAAGTCGAGGTCGAAGTCCTGCCGGGCCAGCCAGGTACGGAAGCCGGCCCAGATCGTCACCACTTTGGGGTCGTAGGCGACGGCGCCCATGAGCAGCGTCATGCGGCGGCCTCCCCGAACAGCGGCAGGCCCAGCCGGGCGCGGGCCACGAAGTCGTAGAGGGCGTCGGTGGTGGGGGCCATGACGCGGGCGGCGAGCGCGTCGCGGAAGCGGCGTTCGACACCGAACTCCCGCCGGAACGCGGAGCCGCCGCACAGCTTCATCACACCGTCCGCCACCTCGGCGGCCGCCTCCCCCGCCATGGCCTTGACCTGCAGCACGCGCAGCGTCGCGTCCTCGCGTCCGGTCCCGAGCGCGGTGAGGGTGTCACCGAGGAACGCGCGCACGGCGTCGGTGCGCACCCGCAGCCGGGCGCAGGCCGCGCGGGCGGTGGGCTGGTCGGCCAGCGTGGCGTCCAGGTGCGCCAGCCGGGTCCGGATCAGGTGCTGTTCGGCAAGCGTGGTCAGGGTGTCCATGACGCCCAGGGAGAAGGCGGCGCTGAGCACGAGGAAGCGCGGCAGGACGAGGGCCAGGGCAGTGTCGAGGCCGGCGCCGTCCGCCCCCAGCATCGCCGACTCCTCCGTCCGGACCCCTTCCGCGGTCACCGGGCTGGAGGCGTTGCCGCGCAGCCCGAGGCCGTCGAAGGCGCCGCGCACCGTCAGCCCCGGCGCGCCGCCGGGCAGCAGCCACAACGTCATGGTCCCGTCGGCGCGCAGCGGCCGGCTGGACCACACGTAGCTGTCGGCCTCGCCTGCCGAGGTGACCCAGCTCTTGCGCGCCTCCAGCCGGACGCGGCCGCCGTCCTCGGCGGCGGCCGTGCCGACGGGGGCCCAGAAGTGGCTGCGGGAGCCCTCCTCGGAGAAGGCCAGCGTGCTGAGGTGGCCGCCTTCGGCGACCGCACGGCGGGCCGCGAGCGGCCCGTGCGCCTCGATGACCGCGCCTGCGGCGTAGTGCATCAGCAGCACCATGGCCGTCGAGCCGCAGGCCCCGGCGAGGTGCTCGACGACCCGCGCCGCGTCGTCGAGCGATCCGCCCGCGCCGCCGCACTCCCGCGAAGCGAGCAGCCCCAGAAATCCGGCGGCACCCAGTTCCTTGACGGACGCACGCGGGAACTCCCCGCCGCGGTCCACCTCGTCGGCCCTGGAGGCGACCGAGGCCGTCACCTCCTCGAGCCGCCGCAGGACGTCCTGTGGTCCGTCCGGCGCCGCCGAAGCGTCGGTGGCGGGGGAAACGGTGTCGGCCATCGGCTTCTCCAAGGTGTCCGGACCGGAGCGCACCCCGGATACTTTCAGTCACTTCATGTGTACCATGTGTGACAGACGGTTGTACGACGTACGCTGTGCGGCCATGGCGACGAAGAAGGACCGCAGCGGTGCCGGCGACCCCGCGCGCACCCTCGAACTGCTGTGGCGAGAGCCGGGCAGACCCGCCGCGCCGGGCCGCGGCCCCCGGCCGGGGCTGAGCGTCGACGCGGTGGTGCGCGCCGCCGTCGAACTGGCCGACGCCGCCGGTCTGGAGGCGCTGACGATGCGTCGGCTGGCGGAGCGGCTCGGCGTCACGCCGATGACGCTGTACACCTACGTGCCGGGCAAGGCCGAACTCCTGGATCTCATGCTCGACGACGCCTACCGGCTGATGCCCCGCACCCCGCACGCCGCGGACACGCCGTGGCGGGCCCGGGTGGCGGCCGTCGCCGAGGAGAACCGCGCCCTGCTGCACCGGCACCCGTGGGTGGCGTACCTGTCCGCCGGCCGCCCGCCGCTCGGGCCCGGCGTGATGGACAAGTACGAGCACGAACTGGCCGCCTTCGACGGCCTGGGCCTGGACGATGTCGAGATGGACGCCGCGCTCACCCACCTGCTGGCCTTCGTGCAGTCGACGGCCCGCGCGGCGCTGGAGGCCGCGGCCGCCGGCCGGGAGACCGCGCAGTCGGACCAGGAGTGGTGGGCCGCGCACGAGCCGCTGCTCGCCCGGGTCTTCGACCCGGACCGGTACCCGCTGGCCGCCCGGGTCGGCAGCGCGGCCGGCGAGGCGCACGGCGCCGCGTACGACCCGGGCCACGCCTACGAGTTCGGCCTGCAGCGGGTGCTGGACGGCTTCGCGGCTCTCGTCGCCGCGCGCGGCGACAGGTAGGGCCGCGCGCGGCGGGGCTCAGCTTGCTTCGCCCCGCTCAGGCCCCGCCGCCGTCACCGCCACCGCCGCCGTCGGATCCGCCCCCCGCGTCGTGGTGGTGACCGCCGAACCCGCCGCCGTCGAACCCGCCGTCGAACGTGCCGCCCCAACCGCTGGGGCCGCCGCGTGACCTGGTGCGGCGCCCGTCCTTCTGGATGAGCGCGGCCACCGCCAGCACCACGATCACCGCCATGACGAACGCCCATATGCCGTCGCTCATCGCCACTCCCCCGCTTTTCGTGGGCCGCTTGTGTCTGCCTGCATCCGGACGATTCCCGCCGCAGGGTCGGCCTATAGCGGTCTTGAGCAACATCTGAGCCGTCCCGCCGCCTGCCGCGGCCGGCGCGTCGAGCAGGATGGCCCCATGGCGTCACTCGTGGATCCCTGCATACCGGCCGGCCGGCTCGGCCGCGACCCGCAACCCGTTCTTCCCGTCGGCGACGGACTGCGGCTGCGGCCGTGGCGGCTCGCCGATGCCCCCGCCGTCGTCGAGGCGTTCGAGGACCCGGCGTTGCAGCGCTGGCACCTGCGCCGCGCGGACTCCGTGCCGGAGGCCGAGGGCTGGATCAAGGGCTGGCAGGACGGCTGGCCTGCCGAGACGTCGGCCCGCTGGGCCCTGGCGTCTGCGGACGACGATGAGGTGCTGGGCCAGACCTCCCTGCGCATGATCGACCTGCTGATGGGCGAGGCGGAGTGCAGTTACTGGGTCACCCGCCCGGCCCGCGGCCGTGGCGCGGCGCCCGCGGCGCTGGCCGCCCTGAGCCGGTGGGCGCTGGAAGAGGCGGGCTTCCACCGCCTGTTCCTGGTGCACTCGGTGCACAACGCGCTCTCCTGCCGCGTCGCGGCGAAGACCGGTTTCGGCTTCGAGGGAACCCGCCGCAGTGCGCTGCGGCACGCGGATGGCTGGCACGACATGCATCTGCACGCCCGGGTCGCGGGCGACGCCTGACGCCCGCGGGCCGGCGGCGTCAGGCCGTCGCGGCGGCGCCGGGCACGGGCAAGCCGCGGTGGATCGACAGGTGGAGGTCGCCGCGGTGGATCTGCAGGACCTGGCCGTTGGGGAGTTGTTCCCACTCCGGCGCGTCGGAGGCGTCGGCCGCCCAGCCGCCGGAGGCGACGACGACTCCGCCGCCGCCCATGCGGAAACGCAACTGGTAGGCGTCGGCCGGGTCGTCACCGGAGGTGGTCTGCCGGTCCGGGTCGTAGCTGGTGTAGGCGTACAGCGAGTCGTCGGTGAGCAGCAGGCAGTTGAGCGCCTCGGTGCGCATCGCCCGGTGGATGCGGTCGCCGACGGTCGCCAGCGCCAGCTCGGGCGGCGCTTCGCGCAGGGCCGCGACGACCAGCCCGAAGTAGCGTTCGCTGTCCGTGCTTCCGGCGCAGGGCGGCCCGCCGGCAGCGGCGAGCATCTCGTCGAGGGCGGGCGTGTCGCTCGCCCAGCCGTTGTGCGCGAAGGCCACGGTCGGCCCGCCGCCCGTCGGCGCCGTGAACGGGTGGGTGTTGACGGTCTCGTTGACCATGCCGGGCGAGGCCTTGCGCAGGTGGACGAGGGCGGCGTCGGTGTCGGCCTCGGCCAGGGCGGCCCCGTAACCGGGACTGGAGTGGGCCGGCTCCGGGGCCTTGCGGACCTGCAGTGCGTCCCGGCGGTCGCGGTAGGCGAGCCCCCAGCCGTCGCAGTGGTGGGAGGACAGGGCGGTGAAGGGCTCGAGGTCCTCCCGGAGCAGCGTGGTCAGCGGCCGTGGGCGCGCGGAGACGACGCCGAGCAGTCGGCACATGGGTGGGTCGGGCTCCGTTCTGGGAGAGGAGGCGGAAACTGGGCGCTATGCGGTCTTGAGTGCGACGGCGTCGAGTCCGGCCGGGTCACGGTCGTCGGCGCCCGGCTCGTGCTTGCCGCCGCCGGCGCCGCGGCCGCCGGCGCGCGGCACCCGCTGCTGGCGGCGCTCGATCCAGTGCGCGAGCTGTGAGAGCACCGCGTTGAGCACGATGTAGATGGCGGTGACCACCAGGTAGCTCTGGATGAAGTCGTGGGTGTAGGCACCCATCGACTTGGCGCGGTTGAGGAGTTCGGGGTAGCTGACGACGTAGCCGAGGGTGGTCTCCTTCAGCAGGCTCACCATCTGGGAGACCAGCGTGGGCACCATCAGCCGGACAGCCTGCGGCAGGATGACCAGCCGCATGGACTGCCAGCGGCGCAGCCCGATCGCCGAGGCGGCCTCGAACTGTCCCTTGTCCAGGGCGAGGATGCCGGCGCGGAAGATCTCGGCCAGCAGCGCCGAACTGCACAGCACGACGGGCAGCACCAGTTGCCAGAACACCGGGAAGGTGTAGCCCGTCTTGGGCACGGCCAGCAGAAAGACGTACATGATCAGCAGCAGCGGCACCGAGCGGAAGAACTCGACGAAGCCGCCCACCGCGACCCGCACCGACCGGTAGGTGGAGAGCCGGCCCAGGGCGAGCAGCGCGCCGAAGGGCAGGGCGATCACGGCGGCGACCCCGGCGGCCTTCAGGGTCATCAGCAGGCCGTCCAGCAGGAACGACTGGAACCCCCATCTGGTGAACGGGTGCCACTTGTCCTCGGCGAGCTGGCCGTTGACGGCGAACTGGTGCACCACCACGTACGCCAGGGCGAGCAGCCCGAGCAGGGACAGGACCGTCAGCACCCGGATGCGCCGCTGAGCGCGGGGGCCGGGGGCGTCGAAGAGGACGCGGTTGCCGGCGCTCACCTGTGCACCGCCATCCGCTTGTGCACCTTGCCGGCCAGCAGCGCGACCGTGCCCGTGATCAGCAGGTACCCGAGCGTGGCGAGCAGGAAGGTGGGAATGGGCTCGTCGTACTTCAGGTCCAGGACCTGGGTACGTCCGGTCAGTTCGCTGACGCCGACGGCCGCGCCGAGGGAGGAGGCGAGGACGACGCCGATGAAGATGTTGGCCAGCGGCTGGATCATGGTGCGGAACGCCTGCGGGAGGATGACGGTGCTCAGCGACTGGGTGAAGGTCATCCCGATGGCGCGGGCGGCCTCGGCCTGGCCGATCGGCACCCCGTTGATGCCGCCGCGCACGGCTTCACAGACGTAGGCGCCGAAGTACAGCGCCAAGCAGATCACCTCCGAGTTGAACAGCGAGTAGGTGACGCCCACGTCCGGAAGCCCGAAGACGAACAGCACCAGGAACGCCAGCAGCGGGATGTTGCGGAAGACCTCGACGAAGACGGTGCCGAAGCCCTGCAGCGGGGGAATCGGACTGACCCGCATGACCGTGAGCACCGTGCCCAGGACGAGGGCACCGGCGAAGCCGAGCAGCGAGAGCTCCAGGGTGACCCAGAAGCCGCCGATGAGGACGTCGATGTGTGCGAGTACCTGGTGCATGAGCCGCCCGTCAGGACCCCTCGACGGAGCCGATCTCCGGCGGCTTCGGGGCGTCGCCGGAGACGGCCGTCCCGATCGTCGCCTTCCACAGCTTCGCCCAGGAACCGTCCTCGATGATCTTCTTCAGCCAGGCGTCGACGAACTTCTTCGCCTCCGGGGCGTCCTTGGGCAGCCCGATGCCGTAGGGCTCCTTGGTGAACGGCTGGCCGACGACCTTCACGGAGTGGTCGTTGACGGCGTCGGAGAGCAGGATGCCCTGGTCGAGGACGTAGGCGTCGGCCCGGCCCTGCTTGACGGCCGCGACGCACTCGCCGTCCTCCTGGAACAGCAGCGTCTTCGCCTTCGGCGCGTACTTCTTCACGGCGAGCGCGGCCGTCGAGTTCGCCTCGGTGGCGACCGTCTTGCCGTTGAGGTCGTCGACGGTCTTGATCTCGTCGTTGTCCTTCTTGACGAGGATCGCGTCGCCGGACTCGTAGTAGGGCCCGGCGAAGGCGACCTTCTTCGCCCGCTCGGGCGTGATGGTGTAGGTCGCGAAGACGGTGTCGACCGTGCCGTTCTGCAGCATCGTCTCGCGGGTGGCGACCGTCGTCAGCGACAGCTTGGTGGACGGCTTGCCGATGATGTACTTCGCCAGCATCTGCGACAGGCCGGCGTCGAAGCCCTCCAGCTTCCCGGTCACCGGGTTGCGCTGGGAGAACAGCGCGCCGGAGTCGGTGCCGCCGACGCGCAGGGTGCCGCGTTCGCGCACCTTCGCCATCCAGGAGCCCTTCGGTATCGCCGAGTCCGGGGCGACGGGCGCGTTCTTGATGACGTCGGCCTGGGTGACGGCGGAGCCGTCCTTGCCGCCGTCCTTCGCGGGCAGCGAGGCCTTCCCGCCCCCGCCGCAGGCCGTCAGCCCGCCGGCCAGCGCGGTGACGAGGCCCGCGGTGACGAGCCGGCGCGCGACGCGCCCGCCCGTCCGGATTCGGGTTCTGTGCATGCTCATCGGGGTCTCCCTCGCAGTCCTAACCTGCGCAGAAAGATAAAAGGAATTCCGGCGGAAAGATCGATAGAGGTTTTCGCGGCTCTCGAATGATCCGGTTATACGTCCCTGTTGCCCGCATATCGTTTCGGCCTCGAGCGGGTCTCGGGCCTCCCCCACGAGGGCGGACCGCTCCTACGCTGCGCACATGTTCGACCCGCGCCACCTGCAGCTCCTCCAGGAGATCGCCCGCACCGGATCGCTTTCGGCGGCCGCACGCGAGCTCGGCTTCAGCCAGCCGGCCGTCTCCTACCAGCTGCGCACCCTGGAGCGCATGGTCGGCACGGTCCTCGTGGTCCGCAACGGCCGCTCCGCGTCCCTGACACCGGCCGGCGAAGTGCTGGCCGGGCACGCCGACCGGATCCTCAGCTCCATCGAGACCGCCGAGCAGGAACTGGCCGACATCGTCGGCACCCAGGCGGGACGGGTGCGGGTGGCGGCCTTCCCCAGCAGCTGCGCCACGATCGTGGCCTCCGCGATGGCGACGATGCGGCGCCGGCGGCCGGCCGTCGAGGTGCTGCTGAGCCAGGCCGAACCGCGCCGGGCCGAGACGATGGTGCGCCGCGGCGAGGTCGACCTGGCCGTCTCCTACCGCTACGAGGGCATCGAACGCCGCCCGGAGCCGCCCGGCGGCGGCCGGACGCCGCTGCAGCGCATCACGCTGCTGCACGACCCGGTGCGGGTGGTGCTCGCCGCCGACCACCCGCTCGCCGAACAGCCGGAGGTCAAACTCGAGGAACTGGCGGACGCCACCTGGCTCACCAGCAGCCAGACCTTCGAGGCGATCCTGCAGCGGGCCGCGGCCGGGCTGGGCTTCACGCCGGAGACGACCACCGTCTACGACGACCACGTCTCCATGCAGTCGCTCGTCGCGCACGGACTGGGCGTGGCCGTCCTCCCCCGGCTGGCGCTGCACGCGCACCTGGACGACCGGGTCGTCTGCCGCATCGTGCGGGACTGGCCGGCCCGCCTGGTGGAGGCGGAGCTGTGGCCCGACCGGATGCGTGTCGACGCGGTCTCGGCGATGCTCGCCACCCTCCGCTCCGCCTGCCGCCGCTACACCGAGCCCGAGACGTCACCCGACGGCCCGCCGGGCTGATTGCACCGGCCGGGCAGCTGGGCCATGGTGGAGTGCCCGCGATGATCACCCTGCTGGAGCACCGATGACGTCCGCCGACGCCCCCACGCCGATGCGCCCGATCCTGGCCCGCAGCCGGGACGAGCACCACCGCGCGTCCACCCCGCTGGAGCTGCTCTTCGACCTGTGTTTCGTCGTCGCCGTCGCCCAGGCCGGCGGTGCGCTGGCGCATTCCCTGGCCGGCGCGCACCCCGGGCACGGCGCGGTGGGCTACCTGATGGTCTTCTTCGCCATCTGGTGGGCCTGGATGAACTTTTCCTGGTTCGCCTCGGCCTACGACCCTGACGACGTGCCGTACCGCATCGCCGTGCTGGTGCAGATCGCCGGCGTGCTGGTGCTGTCGGCCGGCGTCACCCGCGCCTTCGAGGCACACGACATCTCCGTCGTGTGGTTCGGCTACCTGGTGATGCGCGTCGGCCTCCTCTCGCAGTGGCTGCGGGTGGCCCGCGCGGCCGGGGGCGCGGAGCGGCGGGCGGCCGTGCGGTACGCCACCGGGGTGGCGGCGTGCCAGGTCGGCTGGCTGGGGCTGCTCTTTCTGCCCGCCGACGTGGTCCCGTGGCTGTTCCTGGGCATGGCCGTCATCGAGATGGCCGTACCGCCGTGGGCCGAGCGCGGCTACCAGACGTCCTGGCATCCGCGGCACATCGCCGAGCGCTTCGGGCTGTTCACGATCATCGTGCTGGGCGAGTCGATCGCGGCGGCGACGGTCGCGGTCAAGACGGCGCTGGACGAGCACGGCGAACTCGGCGCACTGCTGCCGGTGGCGGCGGGCGGCCTGTTGATCGTCTTCTCCGCCTGGTGGATCTACTTCGTCGCGCCGATCCACGAGCATCTGACGTCAAACCGGCGCGCGTTCCTGTGGGGGTACGGCCACTACGCCGTGCTGGCCTCGACGGCGGCCATCGGCACCGGGCTGGAGGTGGTGGTCGAGCACGCCTCCGGCGAGACGGACCTGTCACCGGCCGGCGCGGCCGCGGCCGTCACCGTGCCGACGGCGCTGTACCTGCTCACCGTCTGGCTGCTGCACTCCCGCCACAGCAAGCGCGGCGCCGGCCAACTGGTGCTTCCGGTCACGGCGGCCCTGGTCCTGGCCTGCACGGCGGCGGGCGACTGGGCGGTCCTGCTCAGCGGCTTCGTCACGGCCCTCGCGGTCACGACCGGCGTCATCCTGACAGCCCACCAGGCGCGTCTTCCCCGACAGGAGGGTGGAATCGCATGACGGACAACAGACCGATCGGGTACTGGCTCAGGCATCTGCACAACCTGCTGGAGGAGCAGTTCGAGGCGACGCTGGGTGATCTGGGGCTGGGACGGCGTGAGTGGCAGGTGCTGCACACGCTGACCGAAGGGCCGCGCACCACGGCCGCGTTGCGGGATGCTTTGGCGCCGTTCGCCGCCGAGGAGGAATCCGACGTCGACGGCGTGCTCGCCGGGCTGCGGGCGCGCGGCTGGGTGCGCAGCGAGGAGTCGGACGTCGCACTGACCGAGGCCGGACGGTCGGGACACGACGAGGCCGCCGCCCGGGTCGGCGAGACCCGCAAGGCACTGCTGAACGGACGGACCGGCCAGCAGTACACCGACACCGTGCGGGTGTTGTCGACGATGGCGGCGAACGTGGAGACGCAGCTTGCCGCCCGTGACAGGCGACGGTCGTGAGCGAGCCGCTGGTGTGGAGCACGCAC
>DASSBO010000202.1:0-19302 GCA_035698655.1 Streptomyces sp. | reverse complement strand
GCCCACGCGGCGATGTCCAGCAGGTCGCCGGCGTCGACGGGCACGACGGTGCGGAGCATGGTGCGGTAGGTGTCCGTGACGAGGTCGACGGGCAGCGTGGACGCGGTGACTTCGTCGGTGGCGTACAGGCCGGCCGGGGTCACGTCGGGGCAGGACAGGATCGTCGGCAACACGGGCCTCCTTAGGCGAGTGTGGCGAGCCACTGGACGGGGATGTCGGTGGCGGTGCTGACCTGGTCGGGGTCGGGGGCGTACAGGAACGCCTGGAACGATCCGGCGCCGATGGAGATGGCGCGCAGCGACCAGCGGGCGACCGCCCCGTCGCCGGTGGCGATGTTGACGAACACCTGCGGCGGCGAGGGGAACGGGTACGGGAAGGTGACCAGCGACGTGACGGCGGACTGGCCGCTCCAGGACAGCAACTTGGTGCCCTGTTGGGTGAGCGGGGAGACGAGCCGCCACGCGGTGCCGTTGTAGGACTCCAGCCGGTCGGCGTCTTTCAGGTAGGTGACCATGCCCTCGACGGGTGCGGCCGGGCCGACGAGGGTCGCGGCCCGCTCCGTCGCGGAGGCGAACCGCATCACCGAGCGGGCCGCGAGCGCGTTGGCGATGTTCCTCGCCAAGCTCTCGGCGTTCGGGGCGTCGGTCAGGGTCGCGATGTCGACGCCCTGCCCGTAGTCGTCCGTGGTGGACACGGCGCCTCCTAGGCGATCTGGTAGCTGAGGCTGAAACGCATCTCGCTGCCGGAGCTGAACGTCTCCGGCCGGGTGCTGGTCATGTTCGCGGCGCGGGAGTCCGTGGTGGACAGCGGGAACGTGACGTTGAGGACGGAGTTGCCGCCGGCGAGGAGGGCCTGCCCGATCCAGGTGCTGGCCCCGGAGAAGCGGGCGCTGCCGATGTAGTCGACCGGGCCGGAGGCGGCCGGGAACGGCACGCCGAACAGGTACGTGCCGCTCCCCGGGTTGGTGGTCGAGCCGGCGTCGAGGACGACCGCGACGTGGCATGTGCGGCCGTGCAGCGCGTACCGCCCGGCCAGGACCCCGTTCCCGATCGAAGGGCTGCCGCCGGTGCCCGTCCACGCCGGGGTGAACGAGGCCCAGCCGGGCGAGGACGCGGACGCGGTCCGACCGAGCGCCAGCCAGCTCCCGGAGCTGGACCGGGTGATGACGATGGTCTCCCCGACCAACGGCCGCTGGTAGGACTCCAGCTGGCGGCACACGATCCCGTCGGTGGTGGTGACGGTGCCGTCCCCGCCGACGGTGTCGACGACGGCCAGGCGCCAGTCGGCGCCGCGCACCCGCGGCTCGGACGCGCCGGCCGCGACGGCGTGGGAGCGCAGCGCGTCCGCCAGATCCGCGTGCAGAGAGTGCCCCGGCATCAGGCGTCCTCCTTCGCGGAGATCGTGGCCAGATCGAAGGACCCGCCGATGTCGAGGGGGATGGACAGCGACTGCACCTGGTGCAGCTCCCGCGCCCCGTCGGGGTAGACGATCCGGATCACGTCACCGGGCTCCAGCGCAGGGTTCGGCAGCGAGGTGATGTCCGCCGTGGCGTTGGGTGCCTTCTCCGCCAGCAGCCGCACCCGGGCGGCCTGAATGCAGGCCTCCGTCGTCGTCAGCGTCGAGCTGGAGTAGAAGGCCGGCCGCCGCCCGAACGGGCCGCCCCACCAGGTCGGGGACGTGGGGTCCTCGTCGACCGCGAGGTACTGCACGGGCGGCGCGTTGTCCGAGGTGTTCTCCCCGCGGGCGAGGACGCCGTTGTGGACCTTGTCGGTGGTCATGCCGCGTTCAGCCTGCACGTACACGCCGCCCTCCCCGGCGGCGATCGTCCACACCGGGTCGGTGGTGAGCAGGTCCGGCAGCGCGGCGATGACGAAGTCGCCATCCGGGTCGGCGTACACCTCGGCTCCGAGCGCGGTCGCCAGCTCCACGACGGACTCCCACGGGTCGGCCTCCACATCCCAGGTGCGGGACCCGACGCCGCTGGAGGTGGCACGGTTGATGACCGCCGCGTCCGGCAGGGAGCGGCGGATGAGCAGCGTGATCGACGTCGTCGCGTTGCCCGTCGCCGTGTACGGCGCGGTCAGCTTGTCGTCGGCGACGGCCGCTTCGAGGCTCTTACCCGACAGCTTCGCCGGGCCCTCGTCGACGTCGCCGGACACCTCATCGAGGCGGAACACGCCCAGCGGCACCGTCTCCACGCTGCCGTCGCCGTACTCGACGCCGGCTTCGATCCGCAGCCGCGCCCCGTACATGGCGAGCTCGTCTGCCGGGGTGCGCGGGATCAGCGCGGGGTCGGGGACCTCGACTGTGCAGGTGCGTCTGGTTGCCGAGCCGCTGTCTACGGTGACCGTCCCGCCGGAGACGGCGAGCTCCTGCACGGTGCCGTCGGTGCGCAGCAGCGTGGCCCGCCGCACCGGGGCGTGGCTCTCGGCGAGCCGGGCGAGGAACCGTGCGCTGACCGGATACATCAGCCGGCCTCCTTGCGGCGGTTGAGGAAGACGTCCTCCCACGTCTCGTAGGCGGCGAGGACGTCGCCCCAGGTGGCGAACTCCACGAGGACGTCCTGCCACGTGCGGCCCGCGGACCCGTTGACGCCCACCGTGACGGGCATGTCCACCTCGCGCAGCGGCAGCGTCCACTCCCGCCACGGGTCGGTGGCAGTGCCCCCGACCCTTGCCTCAGTGACCGCGCCGACGCTGACGTATCTGTCGACGACACCCATACCCGGGGCGGCCTGCCACAGCAGCGCATTGCCGGAGTCGAGCAGCCAGTGCAGTTGGTCGCGCTCGTCGTCGGACCGGGTCCACACGGCCAGCTCGCCTTCGAGACCGCCGCGCACATCGGAGAAGATGACGCTGTTGCGGCGGCCGCGCACGCGGTGCTCGGCCTGCTGGATCGGCCGCGACCAGTCCGGCGCCTGCCGCACCATCACCCTCGCGTTGCGCTGCGGATTTCCGGGGTCTTTCAGCCACGCCCAGTTCCGGTCGCCCGGGTCGATGACGGCCTGCGCGGTCGTGTTGAAACCGGCCGGTGAGCCGTCGGCCGCCGCGTAGGAGGCGTAGTAGCTGACCGGCACGCCGAGCGGCGCCTCGTAGTCCTCGATGACCCACAGATCCGAGGGGACCGGCGTGCCCTGCAGCAGCCCGTCTACGCCGCGCACCAGCGTCCGCTGGCCGCCCGGCCCGACCCGCCACACCGTGGCCAGCTCCCCGACGTCCAGGTCCCGCAGCGTCACCGTGACCGACGCGGTGTCGTCATGCGCCTCGACCTCCGTGGCCGGCAACTCTGGGCGCAGCATCGCCGCGTCCAGGTGCACGACCGAGCCGGCCTGCGTCGCGGACAGCTTCCACTCGCACCGGGCCAGCGCCGCGCCGTCCGGCGGTGTGGCGTCGAGGCTGAAGGCCCACCAGGTGCCCGTCGCGGGCAGATCGACCAGCCCCGAAAACCCGGACACGCTGAGCTCGACGCCGTCCGGGTCGTACCAGCGGAGCGCCCCGTCGATCTGCCACGCCCCGCCGTCGGAGGCCAGCGACAGCCGAGACCGCCAGCTCTGCCCGGGCGTCACCGGGTACAGCCCCGAGCCGAGGGCCGACGTCGCCACCGTCGTCGACGTCACCGTCAACGCGTAGAAGCCGTCGACCTTGACCGCGCCCCACGGGCTGGACCGGGCGACCGTCGCCGGGCCGGACAGGACCGTCCACGCGCCGGGCCCCTGCTCGAACGACGCGTCCGCGTAGGGGATGACCGTGCCGGACGGCACCTGCACCGCAACCGCCAGGTAGGCGCCCTCGGTGTGCAGCACCTGCCCGGCCGCCGCCCCGTCCATCCCGGCCACCACACCGGCCGACACCGCACCCGCAGGGGCAACGTCGGAGACGACCTGCCGGTAGGTGCCGGTGCCCGGCTGGTCGAGGTAGGCCCGCGTCGCCTGCAGCTGCACGCCGCCGGCGTCGTAGAACCGCAACTCGACCCAGCAGTCGGCGGCCGTGTCGGGCGGGGAGAGGTAGAGCTGCACCATGTAGTCGGTGCCCGGCGTGACCGGCGGCCGCTCCACGCACTCCAGCGCCATGTCCCCGGCCGCCGCGGCGGTCGCCTCGACGACGTGGCCGCCGCTGTAGTACCAGTCGACGTCCCAGCCGACCGGCGGCACCGTCCGGGCCAGGGCGCAGTTCGAGATCGGCGCGTAGGCGGACAGATCCAGCTCCCCGCCGCTCTCCGCGTTGAAGGACAGCATGTTCCCACCGCGCCGCTTCGGCAGACCGAGGTAGACGTTCTCGACGAACTCCGAGTCGTCAGCAGCCCCGGTGACAGCGGAGACGATGACGCGGGCCCGCTCCGCTCCGACCGGACACCGGCCGGCCACGGAGATGCGGTGCCACGAGGCGTCCGCCGCGCTGGTGGTCTCCGACCAGGTGACGTCCCCGACCGGGCTGCTGTCCGCGGCCAGCCACTCGATGCCGATCCGCTCCGGCTGAGACGCGGACCCGGCGTCGGCGAAGACGAAGTAGACCTCGCCCGCGGCCACGACGTAGGACGAGACGGTCTCCGCCTGCATCTCGCCGGCGGCGACCGAGTGCATCGACAGGCAGCCGTCGCCGTTGCGGCCGCCCACGCCCAGCGACAGCGAGCAGTTGAGCCGCGGCCGCCAGCCGGAGGTGTTCGGGTCGATCGACTCCGTCGTCGGCGACAGCAGGTTGCCCGGGATCGCCACCGGACCTCACCCCCTCCGGCCGGCGCGCAGCACCGACATCAGCTCGCCGTTCGACTTGCGCACCTCAGCCCGCGCGATCTCGGTGATCTCCCGATCCCCGATGAACACAGCGACGGTCAGGTCGCCGACCCCGCCTGCAGCAGGCGAGGCAGCCGCCATCCGCGTCAGCGCGTTCGCCTGCGCCGTGGTGAACACCGGCTCCGGTCGGCCCGTGCCGTTGTAGGCCAAATTCCAGCCCGGCTGCAGGTAGCCGCCGGAGTCGTAGCCCCCGGCACGGTTGTACGCCTTCGACAGCGACCCGTACCGGGACATGGCGTACCGCATCGAGGCGTAGATGTTGGCCAGCGGGTCGACCGACACCCCGTAGGAGAAGGGGCCCTTGTTGCGGTACCGGCCCGCGTAGGCGCGGAACGTGCCGCGGATCACCTGCATCAAGCCGACGCTGGGGTGGCCCGCCTTCCAGTTGGAGTCCCACCGGTTGACGATCGTCGGGTTGCCGCCGGACTCCTGCTGCATCCGGCGCAGCGTCGTGTT
This sequence comes from Streptomyces sp., assembly GCA_035698655.1. Taxonomy (GTDB): domain Bacteria; phylum Actinomycetota; class Actinomycetes; order Streptomycetales; family Streptomycetaceae; genus Streptomyces. The sequence goes on along the minus strand of DASSBO010000202.1, from coordinate 14,057 downwards.
CGCCAAGGCCGCCGGCTGGCCCACCAGGCGCAGTGCGTGCAGCACGATGCTGCGCCACTGCTCCACCCCGCGCGTCGGGCTGTACTCGACGTGGGGGACGGCCAGCTTGTCGCCCTTCTGCCCGGCCCCGAGGAGCCGGTCGACCAGGTCGCGGGCGCCGGACTTCAGTAGCCCGGTGAACCCGCCGTCGCCCGGGATCAGGTCGATCAGCGGGTTGACCACCCGGCGCACGCCGGACTTGATGGCGCCGCCGAAACTGTCCTTCAGCCACGAGGCGCCCTTCTTGAGCTTGTTCCAGGCGCCGGAGATCAGGCCGCCGATTCCGTCGAAGATCCCGCCGTCGGCGAACCCCGGCAGGCCGAGGGCCTCCTGCACACCCCGGACACCGCCGCGCCTGGCGGCCGCGTTCATCGTGTCGACGTAGCCGGCGCCGACCGCGCGGGTCCACTCCGGCCGCATCACGGCCTCGCCCCCGGACAGCGCCGCCAGGTGCACGTCCTTGCCCGGCGTGTAACCGGGCAGAACACCGCCCGTGGCGAGCTTCTTGACCTTCTCCAGTTTGTGCCCGCCGAATGCTCCGACGACCGTGTTCCACACCTTGCGGATTCCGTCGTTGTAGACGGTGTCGATCACGAAGTTGACGGGCTTCTTCGCGATGTCCTTCAGCCTGTCCCAGGCGCGCTTGATGGCGTCCTTCGCGGCGCCGAAAGCGTCACCGACCTTGCCGACTGCGCTTTTCAGCGCGTTGAACGTCTTCTTGATGACGTTCTCCCACACCCAGGAGATCGTCTTCTTGATGCCGTTCCACACCCGCTCGATGACGTTGTGCCACAACCACATGAAAATGGGTGCGACGACCTTGCTGATGTACCACTTGATGCCGTTGAAAATCGGCTTGATGATGTGGTCCCAGACCCACGAGATGATGTCGCCAATGAAGCCGAATACCGGCTTCAGCACGTTCTTCCACAGCCAGGTGGCGATCGCGCCGATGACCTTGAACTGGGCTACCCAGAGCTTGAACAGCGGCTTGATGATGGTGTGCCACAGCCAGCTGATGATGTCGCCGATGAAGTTGAAGATGGGCTTGAGGACGTTGTTCCACGCCCACATCGACGCCTTCTTGATCCAGTCCCAGGCGACCTGAACAGCCTTCCGGAACCAGGCGAAATGCTTGTAGGCGTAGATGACCGCTGCGACGAGCGCGATGATTCCGATGACGATAAGCGTGATGGGGTTCGCAGCCATCACGGCGTTGAACAGGGCGACGCCGATCGTCCACAGTTTCATTGCGATCATGGCCAGGTAGATGCCCTGCACCAGCCAGGGAAGGGTTTCTGCGATCGACCCGATCGCCCGCGCCAGAGTCCCGAGAACGGTCAGCACCGGGCCGGAGAGCGGACTCAACGCGTGCGCGATCTTGAAGAAGCCGCTGGCGATATCGCCGATCGCAGAGGCCACCTTCGGGCCCATCTTCGCCGCGTAGTCGAGGAAGTTCTCGAACTCTGGGGACCCCTTCAAGGAAGTCCCCCACTTGGCGAACCGTCCCGTGATGCGCTGCATGTGCTCCGAGATGGAGTTCATGTGCGGCGCGAAGGCCTGCACGACACCGGCCATGCCCTTGAAGATGCGGCCGAAGCTGACGCCCAGCCCGGTGATGGCCGGACCGACCGATCCGGCCAGATCCTTCTTGAACGACTTCCACCAGGGACTCTTGAAGCCTCGCGACACCCGGTCCTGCAGTCGGCTGATCGCGTCGGCCGCGGCCTTCACGAACGGCGTCAGCCCCGGCAGGCTGTTCTTCAGCCCGTTCAGCGCCCGCGTGAAGATGGGCATCACGTCGGGCTGGAGCGACAGCGACCACTCCGTGAAGGCGCTACGCAGCGACGTGAACGCGTCGAACGTGCCGCGCGCGGCAGGCGACAGCTTCGCCAGCGCCGCGCGGTACTTCTCCTGCGCTGCAGCGGCCTGGTTGGCGCCGCCGGCCGCCGACAACTGTGCGGCCTTGATCTGCCGATGCGCGGACGCCACCGCGTCTGCGGCGCTCTGCTGGGCAACCGCGACATTCCCGATGGCCTCGCCGACTCGCGCCTGCGCGTCGGCGACCTGCCGGGCGGTCTCCACCTGCACGCGGGCCGCTTCGGCCTGCGCCTCCTTCACGGCGCGGGCCCGGTCCGCGACAGTGCGCTGCGCCTGAGCCAGACGGTCCTGGGCCGACAGGACCCGCTCGGACCCGGAGACGCCGGCCTTCTGCGCGGCGGTCTGCTCCTTCTGCAGCCGCTTTGTCTCCAGCCGCTGTTCCTTCAGCCGCTGCACAGCCTGGTCGTAGGCGAGCTGGGCTCGGGCGCGGTCGTGCTCGCCGGCGGCAGGGTCGGCCTGCACGCGGGCCAGCTCGGTCTCGGCCTCCTGCAGGGACAGTGCGGCATCTCGCTGGGCCAGGCGTGCCGAAGCGGCCCGGTTCGCGAGGTCTTCCAGGTCCCGGGCCGCCTGACGGCGGGCGTCCGACAGCTCATCCTGGGCACGCTGGGCGTCCCGCTGGGCGTCTGCCAGCGACCGCTCGGCGTCCTGCACGGCACGGGCAGCGCGCTGCTGCCGCAGCGCCGCCTGCTGGACGGCATCCGCCACGGCCCGCTTGGCTTGCTTCACCTGATCCTGGGCCTGGGCGATCTGCCGGGCACCGTTGCGCTCGGCAGCTGCCAGTGCCTGCTGGGCGCCCTGCATCTGCAACGCCTGCTGTGCAGCGCGGACAGCGGCCTGCCCACCCCTGGCGGTGGCGCTGGTGGCTGCCTCCTGCGCCTGCTTCTGCGCGTCCAGGGCGCCCTTGATGCCGGAGAACGCCGGGATGGCGACCGCCACCAGCGCCCCCACGCCGACGCCCGCCGCGACCGCGGCCGAACCGATCGCGCCGATGCCCGCGGCGAGCACGGGGACAGCCGGGATCGCGGCGACGCCCGCGAGGAGGGCAGTCAGGTGCAAGACGGCGCGCGCAGCGCCGCGGGTGTCCACGTTGACGTGCGCGGTCTTGCCGTCGACCGCCTCGATCGCGGCGCGTGCGGCGGCCAGCTCAGCCAGCGCGGACGCCGTGTCGGCGCGCACCTGCACGTTGGCGTGCTGGGCGCCGAGCGCCCGCAGCTGCGTCTCCAGGTAGCCGATCTCCGCCAGGGCGGCCCCGGCGTCGATGTCGATGCCGATCCGGCGGCCCGCCAGCGTCGCCATGCGCACGCGCAGCGCCTGAATGTCCGAGTCGGCGTCGCTGGTGTCCGCGCCGATCTGCAGCTGCGGCAGGGCCCGGAAGGCGGCCTCGAGACGCACCCGCAGGGCGCGGGAAAACGCGCCGGCAGTCTCGTCGCCCTGCCTCGTCGCCGCGGGGCGAGCACTGCGCCCGCCACGGCTGACACCCTCACGCACCGACTGGCTGACGTTGACGGTGATACGCGAGGCGATCTGCTGGCCGATCTGTTCGCCGACGCGCTGGCCGACGCCCGCCGCCCGAGCCTCCATGCCGCGGGCGAACTGGCGGCCGGCCGCGTCCCCGGCCTCCCGCCCAGCCTGCGAGGCCGGGCCGACCATGCCTGCCCGCAGCCGGGAGTAGATGCCCCTCGTGTTGGGCACCACGTCCACCTCAACGGAGCCGACAGAGATCGCCACGGGGAACCTCCCCTCGCGCGCCTACGCGGCGCCTCCGTTGATGAGGCGGAACAGGTGCTCCGCTCCTTGGTCGGTGAGCCGGACGGTCTTCTTCTTGCGGGGAGCGGCGCCCGGCCGGCGCATCGGCTGCGGCTCCGGGGGCCGCTTGCCCTTCTCCGTGTTCGCGCAGATCAGGATGTGAGCGAGCCTCGCCAGTCGGTCGTCGAGGCCTGCGAGGAGCATCTCGGTCTGCGACCAGCGGGCCTTCTCCGGTTCGCCTTCGTCGGCGTGCGCGGCGAGTTCCTCGTCGGACAGGCTGTTGCGCAGGGCCGTCATGGTGTGCGACTCCGGCGGCAGATGGTCGATCAGGACCCGCAGTCGTCGCCACGTCATGCGGCCCCGGTGCAGGTCGAGCAGGTCAATCCCCCGCTCGAGCAGGTCCGCCTCTATCGCTTCCGCGTGCTCCTCGAGGAGGGCCGCGGTCGACTGGATTTCCCCAGCGCCTCACCCCCGGCCTCGGCTGCGGCTTCGGCGAAGCGGCCGATCCCCTCCAGGTCGGGGTCCAGCTCGAGGTAGGTGTCGTAGTCGTCCTCGTGCAGAACGAGCCCCATGAAGCCGTCGAAGTCGCCACTGTTCAGGGCGCGCGTCGCCGACGCGCGCCACCGGTTCGCCGGCAGGCTTCGGACGTCCTTGGTGACTCCGTCGTATCCGGCCAGTGGCACGGTCACGTAGCCGTCGCTCTCGGCCTCGGTCTCCTGGGCGCGCGCGGCGTCCAGTTCTTTCTGTGTTGCGGGCATGCGCGGGCCTCTCTTTTCCAGCGGCGCGGGCACGGAATGCGTAGGGCGGTGGCGGGCCGGGCCCGCGCCAGGGCGGCCCGCCACCAGTCGGTGAGGGTCAGGAGCCGGTGTAGGCCGGCGTCTCCGGGACGCGGTCCGCGTGGTAGACCGTGTTGCCGCTCTCGTCGGGGTAGGCCGTGATGGTCCACTCGAAGCCGGCGACCTCGTCCTGCTTGTGCGTGACGTCGGACCGCTCGGTGATCTCGCCCTGCGGCACGTAGAAGCCGCGCTGCATCGTGTCGCCGTCGAGGACGATGAACCAGAACGCGCGCCGGTCCGGAAGCGGGGATGCCGTCTCGGCGAACGTCGTCAGGCCTTCGGCGTCCGGGGTGAGGGTGGCAGCGTCCACCCGGTACTGCAGGGACTGCACCGCGAGCCGGCCCGTCTCCCAGGCTGTGACGCTGAACGTGCGCAGTGACTGGGTGATGGTGGTGCGGATCGGCGAGGTGAAACCCCACGGGGTGAACTGCTGGTTGTCCTCGTCGAAGCCCTGCACCAGGCCGTCCTCGCTGAGGGCCCCGAGCGGCTGCCACGGGTCGGTCGGCTGAACGGCCGGATCGCCAGGCGAGCCGGTTCCCAGCGGTGCGACCCAGCCGCCGCCGTTGGCGCCGACCTCGAGGAGGTCCGCGGCGCGCGTGATGTTGACCATGAGGTCTCCCAACATGCGAAAGCCCCGCACGATGCGGGGCGGTTTTCAGGTCCGGCGCGGGCCTGGGCCGGTCAGGAGACCGGGTGGATGTTCAGTTCGTAGGTCGCCCCTACGCGGCGCAGGGACGTGTTCTCGTAGGGGCGCACGGCGGGTGAGGACACCGTCGCAACCCGGCCGGCGACGGCCTGGGTGTGCGTCGATCCAGGCAGGTCGGTCAGCAGGAGGCCGCGGATGGTGGCGGCCAGTGCGATCGCGTCGGCACGGCTGCCGTGGTAGACGTCGACGTCGACCAGTGCCCGGTCCAGGCGGATGCCGTCGTCGGTACCGCCCACGGCCTGCACCTGCACGGTGGGGAGCTCGTTCTCGAGGTTGTTGTCGAGCTCATCCCGGACCACCGCGCCGTCGCCGAGCTGCTGTTGCAGCCAGGTGATGAGGAACAGTTCGGTGTCGATGGATCCGACCGCGGCCATCAGTTCCTGCCCCCGACGATGGCGGCGCGCAGCAGCACGTGGTGAGCAGGCACACGCTCGGTGCCGTACTCCACCCAGCGTGCGTAGTAGGCGCTGTTCGAGACTGTGGCGACTGCGCGGTCCCGGCGCCGGCCGCCCCGCCGCGTCGACGAGACGTGCCACGAGCTCTTGTACTGACCGGGGTGGGTGTCCCGCGCGCTGGTGCCCACCGGGGAGATGGCGACCGCCACGCTCTTGATGGTCTCCCCGCGGCGCAGCATCTCCGCCTCGACCATCGGGGAGCGCAGCAACTGGCCCACGCCTTTTCGGGACATGCGGAAGCGGGTTGCCATACCCTCACCTCACCTACGACTTGGGGGTGGCCATGGAGGTCAAGGGCGTGCAGGGGTCGATCCGGTACGAGGACGGGTGGATCACCATCGTGAAGAAGGAGCTCGGCTCCCAGGCGCGGGAGTTCCGAATCCGCGCCGCCGACGTCACCGGCACCCGGTTCAAGCCCGGCGGCCTTGCCTTCCACGGCTACGTGCAGTTCCTCCTGCCCGGCTCAGCACCCGCGGCCGAGAACCGAGGCCCGATGACCGGCGGGCGGCCGCCTCAGTCGGACCCGCACAGCCTGTCCATCCCGCGCCGCAGCAACGACGCCGCCCAGAAGCTGATCGCCGCCGTGGAACAGGACCGCGGCCTCAGCCAGTGACCCTGTCGGCGGCGAACTGCACCGGGCCGTCCAGTCCGGTGAACGCGTTGCGGCCCCACTCTCCGGGCTCACCCGTGACCTGAAACAGCGCGCCCCGGATGCGGAACTGGTCGGTGGTCAGGACATCGCTGCCCGACGGGCAGTAGACGGTGTACCCGACGATGACGGTGTCGCGCGCCTGCTGCTCGGAGCCGCCCACCTGCGGGGACTCCTGCCGCGGGGTGACCACGCACCCCGGCATCTCCGTCTCCGTCAGCGGGCCCGGGATGGGCTGGCCGCGCGGGTCCCGGCCGGGCGAGTCGCCGCGGCGCAGCCGCACGATGGTCTCGCCGAACGGCCACGGGCCGGCCACCTACACCCACCCCCAGCCGGGCTCGTACTCCAGCCCAGGGCCGGCAGCCTCGTCGACCGGCCACGTCGGCGAAGGGTCGGCTGTCGCGGGGGTGGGGTCGACCGTGAAGGCGCCGCCGCGCCCCGCGAGGCTCTTGAGCGCCGACTTGTCGGCTTTCGTCAAGTACAAGCCGCCCGAGCCCGTCGGATGCTGCACCGACATGGGGCCGATCGTCTCGTAGGTGGCCTGCTGGGGGTTGATGTACGCCCGGCCGGCCGCCGACAACACCACGGCTTCGGCTCCGTCCGGCAGGGGCTTGACCACCGACGAGCACAGGTTGATTGCCTGCGTGACGAGGAATTCGGCGCGGGCACCGTCGACCTGGTCCAGATTGAGGAACAGGCCGAGCTGCTCGGCGGTCGGAGTCGTGAACGCCATCGCCGCCTCCTGTCAGGTCAAGGCCTCTACGGCATCGCACCAGGCGGCCAGTTCCGCGGCCGGGTCCAGTTCCCGGGACCGCGCTCGGGCCCGCTTCGCGGCCAGCCGGTACTCGGCGGGATCGCCCAGCAGCTTCCGCACGACAGCCTCGTAGCCGTCCACGTCGCCGCGGTCCACGAATACGCCGGCCTCGCCCAGCGACTCGCACAGGCCCGGTGTCGGGTGCGCGACGACGGGGACCCCGGAGGCGAGCGCTTCGACGCCGGCGCGGCCCCACGACTCATACGAGCTGGGCATGAGCAGGACTCGGGTGCGGCCGTAGACGCGCTGCGCCATCTCCTCGCCCGGCACCTGGGCGAGCACCTCGACATTGTCGAGACCCTCGTAGTCGACCTGCTCGCCGTAGGCGCCCCGGACCGCGAGGAAGGGCACATCCGGCATCCGCTCTGCGAGCTTCCGCAGCACCAGGCCGCCCTTGGCCTCGCAGCAGTTGACCAGCGTCACCGCGGAGCCGGGCTTCGCCCTGTACTCGGCGGCGAACACCGGCGGCCGCACGATCAGCGACCGGGCCGGTCGGACAGACTTCGGATACTCGGCGGCGAACAGCTCCGCTTCTGCCTCCATCCAGCGGCTGTTGTAGACCGCCAGCGCGGTCTGGCCGGCCGCGGCGTCCCGGAAGGTCGGTCGATGCGTGTTATGGCACACCACGATCATCGGCTTGCCGTATCCGCGCGCCAGCGACGCCGTCGCCGGCACACACTCCAGGTGCGAGAGCAGCACATCCGCACGCCGCACAGCCGTGGCAAAGTCGAGACGCGCCTCCAGCGGCACAATGCGGACGCCCCGGTACTCGTAGACCTCGTGGGCCTTGCCGTACCGGGACAGCCACACCTCCACCTCGTGGCCGCGCTCGACCAGCGGGCGCAGCATCGAGATCAGCATGTGCTCGGCGCCCGCATTGTGCTCCGGCGGCGCCGCATGCACGCGGGCGACGAGCTTCACGATCAGGTGCCCGACGGGGTGCCGGTGAACTTCACGAACGCCTCCGGGTCGCCGAGGACGAAGCCGTAGTAGGCCTCCGCCAGCAGCAGCACCAGGTTCTCCTGCCACGCGGAGTGCACGCCGCCCTCCTCGTCGATGTAGGTGGCCTCGCGGGACAGCTTGATGGAGATCTCCATGCCCACGCCGTAGGCCGCCTGCGACCAGTCGCCGCCGATGGCCCGCAGGCCGGAGTCGACCGAGGTGGACTGGCGACGCAGCTTGCCCGACACGCTGCGGGAGTAGGCGATCGGCTCCCCGATCAGCTCGCCCTGCAGCGCGGCGCCGGTGCCGGAGCCCGGCTGCCGGGTCTGCACGAACAGCGGCTCACCCGTGGTGCTGGTTGCGGCCAGCAGCTTCGGCTTGAGCCGGTTGTCGGCGACGGTGCCGGTGTAGTCCCAGTCGTCGTCGATGATCTCTTCCATGCCCGAGACGAAGTCGCCCCAGATCCCGCCGCTCGCCTGCGCGGTCGTTCCCAGCGACACCGCCTTCGTGGTGGCCGCCAGGTAGTCCGGGAACGGCCCGGTCGAGCCGGCCATCGTCTTGCCGTGGATCGTGGCCATGTCGAAGGCTCGCGCGAACGCGGTCGGCAGGTCCCGCTGCAGCTGCGTCCACAGGCCCGCCGCGTTGGACTGCGCGACCTCCATGGACACCGGCAGCAGGGTAGCGATCTTCTTGCCGGACATCTGCTTGACCTCGACGCCACCGCTGGAGAGCGGCTTGCGGCCGCCCTCGGCGACCCAGTCGGCGGTCGGCACGTCCAGCGGCACCGGCACCGCGGTGTTCGCCGTCATCGACAGCGGCACGGGCCGCGCCAGCGACATGACGGCGGAGCCCTCGACGGACTTCTCGAAGATCGGGGCGACCAGCGTCTCCGGAAGGAAAACGGGGTCGACGGTGGACAGCTTGATCGGGTCGGTGGTTGCCATCAGGGGCTACCTCTCTCAGCGGCCCCGTTCGAGGCCCTGCTTCATGAATCCGGCGAACACCTGCGCCGGGTCGGATAGGGTGCGGCTGCCATTGCCCGACGAGCCCTGGGAGCGGTCCGGCGCCGGACGGCGCGGTCCCTCCTCCTGCTTCGCCCAGTGCGGCTTGCGCTTCAGCAGGTCCGCGAGGTCCTTCTCGATGGCCACCGCGTCGATCGCGCCGGCCTCGTCGAGGTAGGAGGCCAGATCCAGAGCGCCAGGCGCGTCTTCCGGGTCGGCGAATGTCTTGGCCGCCAGAGCCTCGACCTTCGCGGTGACCGCGGCGCGCAGAGCCTTCTGGGCACGCTCCTGCTCCTGAACAAGCTGCTCGCCGAGTCGCTGCTGCTCGGTCTTCTGCGACTCCTCGAGCTCCTTCGCCTTCGCGGCGAGGGGCTCCAGCTCCTTGTTCTTCGTGCGGTGAGCGGCGTTCTCGCGGCGGAGCTTCTCGATCTCCTTGCGCGCCGTGTCCGCGTCGGCCCACGGGTCCGACGGCGCGGCCGCCTGGGGCTGCTGGCCGGCGGGCTCCTGCGGCTCGCTCGTCTGCTGCTCCGCTTCGGGAGTCTGGGTCTCTTCGGGCATGGTGAATCGGCCCTCCGGGGGCTGAGAAGAGGCCGCCGCCTGGACGGCCGTAGGGATGGGTCAGTGCACGGGCGGCAGAGGCTGCCCGTGCTCAGCCAGCGCCCGCCGGAAGCGGGCCAGCTGGTCACCGGAATGCGGCGCGGCGTACTCCCGGTACAGCCGCTCCCACTCCTTGGCCTTATCGGACAGCTCGAACCGCTGCCCTCGAAAGATCGGCACGACGCCGCAGTGGCAGCCGTCGTGCGCGCGGAAGTCCGCAGTGTCCTCGCTGTACACGGCGCCGCGGATCGCGAGCAGCTTGCAAAAGGCGCACGCCCCCAGCGCGGCGGTGCGCGCCCACCCGACTGCCAGCCGGTCCCGTCGGACTGCGTGCGTCACCGTTTCGCGGGCCTGGTCGACGACGAGCTTCTGTGCCACCGCCTCGGCCTTCTTCTCGGCCTGCTCCAGGCGTACCGCCAGCGGCTGCTGCTGCGCCTCCGTGGCATCCTCCGGCTCACGGGGCCACACGTCTTTCGTCGCCCAGCGCAGCGACGCGCGTGACTTCTCCAGCGGCACCTGGTCAGCGAGCGGCGCCCGAAAGGGGCCCGGCACGCCGGCGGCGTCGCGCTGCTGCTCGTACCAGTCGGCCGCCAGCAACGCCGACGCGTCCGCGTACTGGTCAACGACCGTCTGCACCGCAGCGATCCAGTCCGGCACCGACTCCCTCAACCGCTGCGGCAAGATCAGCCGGCGAAGCCCCCGCACATCACGCACCAGCAGCCGGGTGAGCCCGCGCTGGGCGCGCCGATACCGCTCCGCCGCCGGGCTTCGGTCAGAAACCGTCCGGGCCATCGTCAGGCTCCTCGTCCGGCTGGTCCTCCGAGCCGAACTGGCTCAGGCGCTCCAGCAGGCCGCTGCCCGCCGCGCGCCGGCGCTCAGCCGCCGCGCGCTGTCGCTGATCCTCCGACAGCCCGGCCATCTCCAGAGCGACGTCCGAGTTCTTCGGCAGCAGCCCGGCCTGCACCAGCTTCACCGCAGCATCCGTCTGTGCGGCGATAGTCGGCGTCGCCGGGTTCCGCCACACGCACTCGATGCGCCGCGCCTTGTCGGGCGGCTCACCGTCGCGCACCCACAGCGCCAGACGCATCGCCTGCCGCCACGTCGCGCCGAACCGGCGAATTCTGCGCTCGGCCTTCTTCACCAGCATGCCCTCGGCAGAGCGGATCGCGTCCGCGGACGCCGGATTGTCGCTGGTGTAGCCGAGCATGTGCGGCGGCAGCCCCAGTTGCGTCGCCATGATCCGCGCGTACAAGTCGATGATCTTCGTCATGCCGGTCGGGTCATGCGCCGAGAACTGGCCGACAGAGGGGATCTCACCTTCCTCATCCCGCTCCAGGGCCAGCACGCGGCCGATGTACGTCTCCCACGCCGACTTGGCGTTCCCCTCGGCATCCTGGAACGCATTCTCAGAAGCACCGAGGATGTACCGCTGCGGCGCCCCGAAAAACTCGGCCGCCACCTCGATACCCATCAGACGCCGGCACGCCGCGTCCGTGATCGACATGACCTCAGGCGTGATCTCCGACTTCCCGACGCGGTCGGCGGTCCGCTGCCGGTTCGCCATGCGCAGCACCGGCACCACGCCCAGGCCGTGCTGGTCGCGGTCGATGACGTCCCAGCCGTTCTGCGTCTGGACCGCGTACACCGTCTGGTCCGGAAGCATCAGGGTCGCCAGCCGCTCATCCGGCCCCAGCCCCATGCTCACCGCCGACGCCTGCGACTCCCGCAAAGCCGCCGTCGCCGCACGAATCCTCGCGTCCCACTGCAGCGTCATGTCCAGCGGCGACTCCACGCTGAGCAGCGGAGGGCAGTCGTCCGTGCCGCAATCCCCCGACCCGACCGCGATGTACTCCCGGCCATAGGTCAGCGCGTCCGTGTGCGCCAGAGACGACTCGTCGAACAGGTCATTCGCCTCCGCGATCTCCTGCAGATCGCGCGAGTCGCCGCCATCAGCCCACCGGAAAGCCTCCAAGTCCAGGCGGTGCTCCAGTGCCTCGACACCGATCCGGGGCCAGCCGATGACCGTGTGCAGGCCCTTCAGCTGCGGCGGGATGCTGATCCCGAGATCGCGAACGAGCTGCTCGCCGTTGAAGTACGCGTCCAACAGCTCCAACTGAAACCGGTTCGAGATCAAATCCGTGCGCAGGTGCGTCAGCAGCGCCAACTCGTCATCCGACAGGCCCAGCAGCGGAAGAGTCGGGATCGTGGTGGTCATCGCATCACCACCACCCGCCCGCCTCGCGACTTCCGCTTCTTTCCCAGGCCCTTCGACAAGGCGTCCACCCGGCATTGCCATGCCAGGACCGCCGCGATCGCGGCGTCGATCTTCCTAGGCGACTCGGGGTGCTCCTTAGCGATCTGGACGCCCGACCGAGACTCGCGCCGCCGAGCATTCAGCACGTGGCGAGCCAGGACGCTCGACCCGTCGTGCGACAGCTCCCCGTCCACCACTGAAGACCGGAACTTCTCCAAGGCCCGAACGATCTGCGACGACCGTCCGCCTGTCATCCACCACTCGATCGGATGCTGCATAGTCGACTTCACCTTCAGCCGACGCCCATGCTTCGCCTCCCAAGCAGCCACATGTGACTCCCACTTCGCGGGGTCGGCGTACATGCCCACGACCTTGTAGTGCCTGAAGGCGTCCTGCACCGCGGCCAGCACCTCTACCGTTGGGACCTGCCAGTCCTCGCCGAAAGGCCCCTCTGGCTGCTCCCAGCAGCCAAGCAGGAACAGGTGCCCGTCGGACACTCGGCAGCCCACCAACGCCGTAGCGTCCGTCACGCCGCGCGAACGCCGCCGCGAACCGTCGAAGCCGAGTACAACCTCCTCGCCCGGTCGTACAACCGCGTCCGCATTCGCCACGCCCGCCCACTCCGGTTGTGAAATCCACGAGTCTGAGGCGTGCGTGATCTGGTTCAGGTAGAAGCGGCGCGCGTCCTGCGGATGCGTAGCCGGGTCCCACACCTCCGCCGCGATCCGCTCCAGGTCCACCCATCCGCCAGCCGTGTCCGCCGAGTCGCCGTACACGTAGCGGATGCCGGCCAGCAGCGACTCCCGGTCGGCCATGTCGGTCTCCGGTGGCGCCTCACGGTGGTCGTAGAGCAGAGCGTGGTCCTTCGCCCGCCCCTCCGAGATCCGCTTCCAGTACTCCGCGGACTCCTCAGCCACGCTGCCCTCCCCCGGGAGATAAGCGTTCGGCGACTCGATGCTGCTGCCGTTCGTCTTGCCGAGGTTGCGGCGCAGCGTCGCCGCGAGCTTCACCCCGCCATTCGATGGCCGCCACTCCTCCGTCTGGTCCAGCACGCAGAACACCGGGCGGTTACCCTCACGCGAAGTCGCTGCCGAAGTGACGAACTCGATCCGCCCCTTCGGCAGGTTCACAAACGTGTCGAGCGGCTCCAGACCTGGATACTCGTCGATCGCCTCGCCTTCACGGAGCATCTCCAGCAGCGGAGCCCAGGCGTTGCGCGTCTGGTCCTCAGAGACCGCCGCCAGCTGCACCCACGGCGTTCGCAGCTCAGCCCACGGCCGCCCTACGGGCTCGCCCTCGGCGTCCCACCCGTCTGGCACTACTGGCGCCAGCGCCTCCGCACACGCGATTGCCGCCAGCACCGGCGATTTACCCCAACCCTTCGGCCTGGACAGCACCCCGCGCCTGTACCGGCGCCGGCCCGTGCGCGGGTCGACCGCATAGAAGTTCAGAATGAACTGCGCCTGCTCCCTGGTAAGGACCAGCGGCTCGTACTCAGTGCGGTCCGGCGCGGCAAGCATCTCGCCCATCCAGTCCAGCACCTGGAAGCCGAGCGTCGGCAGCTCCCCCGGGTACTCAGGACCCCGCCACGGCATCGCCGCCTCCTGGCAGCACCTTCAGGTCGGCGTACCGCTTCTTCGCCGACGCCCCCGCCGGTCGCTTCCCGTCAGCCTCATCGGCCTGGGCAAACTGCATACGCAGCCGGGCCCGGTCCTCCGGAGTAGCCCCGAACTTGGCAACGCGCAGCCGCAGCTCGGGGGCCGCGGAGGCCTCACCCGACCAGAGGCGGGCGTGGATCAGGGCGGTGTCCAGAAGAAAATCCCAGTCAGTCGACGAGAAGTGCTCAGCCTGCGGTGAGCGCTTCCACATCTCCCACCAGTCCAGCGTTCGCTCCGGCCACGGCACCTCGACCAATTCGCCGTCGACGCGAAGCTTGAACGGCGGCAGGTCGGGTGGCTCGGCATGCTCGGATCGGAGCACCGTCTGATCGACCGGGTCCCTGTTGGTCCGAGCCCGCCGGCTGGGGTTCTTGGGCTGAGGTCCACGGCCCGCCACCAAGATCACCCCCAAGCAAGATCAATCAATGTCGCGGCGGCAAGGTCCAAAATGCCCAGACCCGTAGCCAGGGTCAGCGCGT
>DASSBO010000201.1:0-12570 GCA_035698655.1 Streptomyces sp. | reverse complement strand
CTGCTCGTCGCCGACGGTGAAGGTCAGGGAGAAGGCGCCGGAGACGCCCGAGCCGCCCAGCAGGACCGGGGAGAGCCCCGCGTCGAGCGCGTCCGCGAGCCGCTCGGCGGTCTCCCGGTGGCCGGGCGACATGCACAACGTCGTGCCGTCTTCGAACAGGTAGACGTCGAGCGTGCCCAGCGGTCCGGGCCGCACGTCGACGAGCGGGGTGGCGGTGTCGGCCAGTTCGCCCAGCCGTTCGACGGTCCGCTCGTGCTCGGCCACCGTCTGGCCGGCCGGGCCGCCGGGTGCCGGGACGACCGGCTCGCCGGAGAGGGTGAAGTCGGGGTGTGACGGGTGCCGGCGCCGCGCCGCGGCCAGCTCGGCCGACTCCGGCTCCGTGCCGTTCTCGGGGCCGAAGGGCCGGTCGTCGAGCGGACCGATCGCGTCGTCCTCGCCCTGGCGGGGGATGAAGACCTCGGAGTCCGGGAGGCCGTGCAGCCCCTCCATGCCGTCGAGGCGGCCCTCCAGCAGCGCCTCGAGGAGGGTGTCGTCCAGGCCGGGGGCGACCTCGTACTCCATGCCGTGGCCGGCCAGCAGGGCGCCGTCGCCCGCGTCGCGGGCCTCCTGCGCGGCCCAGAAGGCACGCGCCTCGGCGAGTTCCCGCTCGCGCTCCTCGGCCAGTGCCTCGGCGACGGCGGAGCGGATCTCCTCGGCCGGGGTGGCACGTGCCGCGGGGACCGCGGCGTGCCGGGAGGCGGTCTCCCGCGAGGACTCGGCGGCGGTCAGCTGCTTCCGAAGGGCGGTCAGCTCCCGGTGCAGGCCCCGCGCGGTGTACAGCGCGGCGACACCGAGAACGGCGGCCAGGGCCGCGGCCGCGAGCAGAAGGAGGGATATGGCGCTCACTGACGTACTCCCGGTTGGGTTCCGATCCCCGAATTCCTACCGCAGATTTCTCGGCAGGGCGTCTTGACCGTAGTGCATAACGTCATGAAAAGGACAGTGCCGGCGACCCCCGTAGTCGGTGCACACCGCTTTGACCTGTACAAAGACGGCGCCCCCAGGGGATATATCACATCCTGGGGGCGCTTGGGTCTCGCCGAAGTAAACCGAATCCAGACAGTCGACAATTCGTCGCCGTCCGATTCCGTTCCGTCAGAAATGAACGCTCAGCTGAGCCGCTCCAGCACCATTGCCATGCCCTGGCCGCCCCCTACGCACATCGTCTCCAGGCCGAACTGCTTGTCGTGCCACTGCAGCGAGTTGATGAGCGTCGTGGTGATGCGGGCGCCGGTCATCCCGAACGGGTGGCCCACCGCGATCGCGCCGCCGTTGACGTTGAGCCGGTCCAGGTCGATGCCCAGGTCCTGGTAGGAGGGGATGACCTGGGCGGCGAACGCCTCGTTGATCTCGACCAGGTCCATGTCGCCGATCGACATCCCCGCGCGGGCCAGCGCCTGCTGCGAGGCGGCGACCGGGCCGTAGCCCATGATCTCCGGGGACAGCGCCGAGACGCCGGTGGACACGACGCGGGCCAGCGGTGTCAGGCCCAGCTCGCGGGCCTTGGTGTCGGACATGACGACGAGCGCGGCGGCGCCGTCGTTGAGCGCGCAGCAGTTGCCGGCGGTGACCCGGCCGTCGGGGCGGAAGACCGGCTTGAGTCCCTGCACGCCCTCCATCGTGACGCCGGCGCGCGGGCCGTCGTCCTTGGCGACGACCGTGCCGTCCGGGGTGGTGACCGGCGTGATCTCCCGCTCCCAGAAGCCGTCCGCGATGGCCTTCTCGGCCAGGTTCTGCGAGCGGACGCCGAAGGCGTCCATCTCCTCGCGGGAGATGTTCTTGTGCCGGGCCAGGTTCTCCGCGGTCTGGCCCATCGCGATGTAGACGTCCGGCACCTGCCCGTCGCCGCGCGGGTCGCTCCAGCCCTCGCCGCCCTGCTCGGCGCGGTGGGCGGTGCGGGCCTCGGCGTCGGCGAAGAGCGGGTTGTGGGTCTCCGGCATGCCGTCGGAGGTGCCCTTGACCGAGCGGGAGACGGTCTCGACGCCGGCCGAGATGAACACGTCGCCCTCGCCCGCCTTGATGGCGTGCATCGCCATGCGGGTCGTCTGCAGCGAGGAGGAGCAGTAGCGGGTGATGGTGCAGCCCGGCAGGTGGTCCATGCCCAGCTGCACGGCGACGACGCGGCCCAGGTTGTGGCCCTGTTCGCCGCCCGGCAGGCCGCAGCCCAGCATCAGGTCGTCGATCTGCGCCGGGTCCAGCTCGGGCACCTTGGCGAGCGCCGCCTTGACGATCTCGGTGGTCAGGTCGTCCGGGCGCACGTCCTTCAGCGACCCCTTGAAGGCGCGTCCGATCGGCGAGCGGGCGGCAGAGACGATCACTGCTTCGGGCATCACGAGCTCCATCAGGGGGCGGGGATTCTGCTGGACTGTCTGGGAAGCTACCCGCACGTAGCGCCCGGGTCACGGCCGGTCGTGTGTGATGCGGACCTCTTTTCCAAGCGCTCGCTTAGAGATGCAGCCAAGCGCTCGCTTAGGGACGGTGGGCGTCGGCGGCCCGGTCCGCCGTGTCCGCGGTGTCCGCCGCGTGTGGTTCCTCCTCCGCGATGCGGCGCCGGCGACGGTGCTTGAGCAGGGCCCACGGGCCGCGCACCGAGGCGACCTCCGTGCCGCCCTCGGAAGCGGCCTCCGCCGCCGCACGGGCCACCGGCAGGATGCCTTCGCGCCGGCCCGCGTCCGGACGTTCGTCCTCCGTCGGCCACAGTCCCAGTGTCGCGCTCATCGTCGGGAGGATGGCCATCGCCGCCGCCGCGTAGCCCTCCGCCGAGGGGTGGTAGCTGTCCGGCCCGAACAGCTCGCGCGGATGCGCGGCGAACTCCGGGCCGAGCAGGTCGCCCAGCGAGACGGTGCGCCCGCCCTCCTCGACGACGGCGATCGTCTGGGCCGCCGCGAGCTGCCGGCTCAGCCGCCGCGCCACCCAGCGCAGCGGCTGGCTCACCGGCTCGATGGTGCCCAGGTCGGGGCAGGTGGCGACGACGACCTGGCAGCCGGCCGTGCGCAGCCGCGCCACTGCGTCCGAGAGCAGCCGCACCGACTGGGCAGGCGGCATGCGGTGGGTGACGTCGTTCGCGCCGATCATGATCACGCACACGTCCGGGGCATGGCTGAGGTCCCGCTCGCTCAGCAGCACGCCGACCTGCCGGTCCAGGTCGTCGGAGCGCGCGCCCGACAGTGCGACGTTGCGCAGTTCGACCGGGCGTTCGGCGATCGCCGCGAGGGCGGAGGCCAGCAGCGCGCCGGGCGTCTGCCGCGGCCGGTGCACGCCCTGTCCGGCAGCCGTGGAGTCGCCCAGCATCGCCAGCCGCAGCGGCCGCCCACCGCCGCGCAGACCCTGCGCGCGGTCCTCGGGGCTCAGCCGGCCGAAGACGCTGCCGTACAGCCCGTCGGCCATCGGGGGGTTGTCCTCCGGTTCGCCGACCCGGCGCTTGGCCAGTTGCGCCTCGGTGAAGAGCAGCCCGACCGCGGCGCCGCCGAGCAGCCCGACGCCCCCGCCGCCGTACGCCGCCGCGGTCGCGATCCGGCGCGCCACTCTGGCGGACGCCGCCTTCGACTTGGGCATACCGTCGCTCCCGCCTCCCGGTTTCCGTCACGCAGTGCTGAAGTGTCCTCCACAGTGTGTTGCCCCGTGCGGGGGCTCGTACAACGCGCTCCCGGCGTGCGCGTGTTCCTCATAAGCTGACGGTACGGGTACCGGACGGCGGTCACCCGCCGCGATACACCCGGGGGACCACCCCCTACCCCCGAAAGGCGCTGGAGACTACACATGCAGTATCACGAGTCGATGATCGAGCTTGTCGGCAATACCCCGCTGCTCAAGCTCAGGAACGTGACCGAGGGTGTCCGGGCGACCGTCCTGGCGAAGGTCGAGTACTTCAACCCCGGCGGTTCGGTGAAGGACCGCATCGCTTTGCGCATGATCGAGGCCGCCGAGAAGAGCGGCGAGCTGAAACCGGGCGGGGTGATCGTCGAGCCGACCTCCGGCAACACCGGCGTCGGCCTGGCGATCGTCGCGCAGCAGAAGGGGTACCGCTGCATCTTCGTCTGCCCGGACAAGGTCTCCACCGACAAGATCAACGTGCTGCGTGCCTACGGCGCCGAGGTCGTGGTGTGCCCGACCGCCGTCGACCCCGAGCACCCGGACTCGTACTACAACGTCTCCGACCGCCTCGTCCGCGAGACGCCCGGCGCTTGGAAGCCCGACCAGTACAGCAACCCGAACAACCCGCGCTCCCACTACGAGAGCACCGGCCCGGAGCTGTGGGAGCAGACCGAGGGGAGGATCACCCACTTCGTGGCGGGCGTGGGCACCGGCGGCACCATCTCCGGCACCGGCCGCTACCTGAAGGACGTCAGCGAGGGCCGGGTGAAGGTGATCGGCGCCGACCCGGAAGGCTCCGTCTACAGCGGCGGCTCCGGGCGGCCCTACCTGGTCGAGGGCGTGGGGGAGGACTTCTGGCCGGACGCCTACGACCGCACCGTCGCCGACCGGATCGTCGGCGTCTCCGACAAGGACTCCTTCCAGATGACCCGCCGGCTGGCCAGGGAGGAGGGGCTGCTGGTGGGCGGCTCCTGCGGAATGGCCGTGGTCGGCGCCCTGAAGGTCGCCGAGGAGCTCGGCCCGGACGACGTGGTCGTCGTCCTGCTGCCCGACAGCGGCCGCGGCTACATGAGCAAGATCTTCAACGACGACTGGATGAACGACTACGGCTTCCTGGAGGAGGGCGAGCCCACGACCGTGCGCGTCGGCGACGTCCTGCGCCACAAGGAGGGCCCCATCCCCTCGCTGGTCCACATGCACCCCGAGGAGACCGTCGGCGAGGCCATCGAGGTGCTGCGCGAGTACGGCGTCTCGCAGATGCCGGTGGTCAAGCCGGGCGCCGGGCACCCCGACGTGATGGCCGCCGAGGTCGTCGGCTCCGTCGTCGAACGGGAACTGCTCGACGCGCTGTTCGCGCAGCGCGCCTCGCTGGAGGACCGTTTGGACAAGCACATGAGCGGACCGCTGCCGCACGTCGGCTCCGGCGAGCCGGTCTCCGAACTGATGACGGTCATGGAAGGCGCGGACGCGGCCCTGGTGCTCGTCGAGGGCAAGCCGACGGGTGTGCTGAGCCGGCAGGACCTGCTGGCCTTCCTTGCCCGCGAAGCGAAGTAACCCCGGTCGTCAGTCGTCCTTCGCGGTGCCCGCGCGCCGCGAAGGGCCGCCGGCGGTGAACCAGGAGCGGCTGGCCTGCAGGGCGTTGACCGCCGCGATGCCGGCCCAGCAGATCAGCAGGCCCGGCAGGTCCGCGTTGACGACGGCGATCGCCGACAGCGGGATCGCCAGCACCAGCGAGGCGACGGCCAGGCCCAGCCGCGGTCCCCAGCCCTCGGGCAGCTCCGGCGCCCGCCCGCCGGACAGACCCTGCCCGCCGTAGGGGGAGCCGCCGCGGGCCACCACCATCTGCTGCTCGGCCAGCTGCCGCCGCACCCGCCGGTCGACGGCGGCGTCCAGCTTCTCGAGGAAGGACTCCACCAGTTCGTCCTCGTACTCCGGCCCGAGCTCCCTGCGCGTGTGCAGGGTGGCGTCGAGCTCCTTCTTCAGTTCGGCGTCGTGAGCGCTCATGTCCGGAACGCTACGGCGGCCCGGGCCCCCGCACAGTGGTGCCAGCCCCCCGATTCCTCCGGTGGCGGGCCCGCCCGGTTGCCCGTTCTGCATAGAGTCATGCAGAGTCGGGGTGCGGTGAATGCCGCGCCGGAACGGGAGGAGAAGGTGGACACGATGAGCAGCGCGAGTGCGCAGTTGCTGGAGCTCTTCGAGGGGCACCGGCTGACGCCCACGCAGCGGCGCATCGCCCACTGCATGGTGCGGCGCGCCGCCGACGCGCCGTTCCTGTCCAGCGTGGAGCTGGCCGAACTGGCCGGGGTGAGCCAGCCGTCCGTGACCCGGTTCGCCGTCGCCCTCGGCTTCGACGGTTACCCGGCGCTGCGCCGGCACCTGCGGGACCTGCCGGGCGGGGTGGCTGGTCCCGTCGCCGACGGCACCGACGCGGACTCGGCGGTCAACGAGTACCAGCAGGCGGTACAGGCCGAGATCGACAACCTGCGGCACCTGTCCGCGCTGTTGTCCGACCCGGAGCCGGTCGCCCGCGCCGGACGGCTGCTGGCCGCCTCCCGGCCGCTGCCCGTCCTGGGGCTGCGCGCCGCCTCCGCGCAGGCGCGCGGGTTCGCCTACTTCGCCGACAAGGTTCACCCGGACGTGCGGCTTCTGGTGGAGGGCGGCTCCATGCTGGCCGACCGGCTGGACGCCGCCGTGCGGGCGGGCGCGAGCGCCCTGCTGTGCTTCTCGCTGCCGCGCCACCCGCGCGAGGCGCTCGACGCGCTGGAGCAGGCGCGCGCGGCCGGGCTGCGCGTCGTCACCGTCGCCGACAGCGCGTTCGCGCCCGTCGCGCACCACGGTGACCTGCTGCTTCCCGCCGCCGTCGGCACCGGCCTCGCCTTCGACACGGCCTGCGCCCCGATGCTGATGGGGCGGGTGCTGCTGGAGGCGATGTGCGACGACCTGCCCGACGCGCAGGCCCGGCTGGAGGACTTCGACGCCCGGGCCGCCCGCCGCGGCCTGTTCGTCGACGAGCATCCTCTGGGTGAGTACGGCAGTGAAGCGAACGGACACGCCTGAGCGCGGCGTTCTTAAGACTCCTCTCATGCTGGGTCACTAACCTCCGTCGCCTACGGCGACGGAGAGGAGAGGATCGTGGGGCGCGGTTCCTATGCCCTGGCGCGGGTGGCGGTGTACGTGCGGACGGCCGGTACGGCCTGGTGGTGGACCGGGGTGGTGGCCGCCGGTGCCGGGCTGGCCATCCCCGGCCTGACGGGACGCCGGATCGGCGTGTACGCGGCCGCTGCGGCCTTCGTCGTGACGGCCGTCGCCGCGTTCCTGGCCCGCCGCCGGCGGTGTGTCGGTCTGCTCGCCGCGCGCAGCGCAGCCGGCAAGTGGGCGCTGTTGCGGGACCGTGCCGTGACGGTGCGCGAATGGCGGCGCGCCCACCGCTGGTGGCTGGCCCTCGGCTTCGTGCTGGCCGTCGCCTCCTCGCTCGTGCTGCCCTCCGCCGGTGGCGCGGCGCTTGCCGGGGCGGGCGTCGGACTGTGGGCGAAGGCGGTGTGGATCGGCCGCTGGGAGAAGCGCAACGAGACGCTGCTGTGGGTCCGCCCGGAGTGGGCGGGCGGCCGGAGCCCGGCCCGGCAGCAGGTGCGGGGCTGGATGACGACGGGCCCGCTGGCCGGCGACGCGGCCGAGGGCGGCGTCCGCCGCCCCCGCGCGGCCCGGGCCCGGGCGGTGGCCCGCGCCTGACCGTCAGGTCCTGCTTCTCGGATCCCTGCGGGCCCGCAGACGGGACTTTCGCAACAGGCCCTAGATCCCCGTCAGGGCGTCGCGGTGGGTGCCGCCGGATTCGGCGACCACGTCCTGCAGGGGCTGCGGCGCGCGGATCGTGGCGAAGCGGACGCCCTCGTCCTCGGTGCACGTGAAGCCGTACACGCCGGGGCGGGCCAGGGCGTTGTAGCCGAACGGGTTGGAGAAGTAGTAGGCGCCGGTGTCCAGGAGGGCGGCCAGGTCGCCGGCCTCCAGCCTCGGCAGGGCCCGGTCGCGGGCGACCAGGTCGCCCGCGAAGCAGCACGGGCCGGCCACGTCCTGAGCCACCGCGGGCCCGGCCTTGGGGAGACCCTTCGGGTCGTAGGCGGCCACCCGCAGCGGCCACGCGTCCGGGGCGAAGACCGTGCGGACCGCGACCTGCGCCCCGGCGTGCGTCACGGCGATGGGCCGGCCGCCCGCGGACTTGGTGTACTCCACGCGGGCCAGGACGACGCCGGCCTTGGCCAGCAGTGAGCGCCCGAACTCCGTCACCAGGCCGTAGCGCCCGTCGAACAGGCCCGGCACCGCGTCGGCCAGCGCCCGTGCGTACTGCGCGTAGCTGGGCGTCGCCTCGTCGGAGGCGAAGTTGACGGGCAGGCCGCCGCCGATGTCGAGCGTGGTGACCTGCTGCCGGCCCGCGGCCGCGTTGATCTCCTCGGCCAGCTCCCAGGTGGCGCGCACGCCGGAGGCCATCATCTCCAGCGGCATGCCCTGCGAGCCGACGTGGCAGTGCAGCCGGGTCAGCCAGGGGCGGTCGCGGAACGCGGCCAGCACCCACTCGCGGGCGCCCTCGTCGAGCAGGGCGACGCCGAACTTCGAGGTAGCCGTGGCCGTGCTCATGGCGCCGATCGCGCCGCCGCCCAGCTGCGGATTGACCCGGACGCCGATCCGCGCGTCCGCCCCCGGGGCCAGTGCGTCCAGGCGGGCCAGTTCCTGCGGGTTGTCGGCGTTCAGCGCGACGCCCGCGTCCAGTGCCTCCCGCAGTTCGGTGACCGTCTTCGCCGGGCTGTCCAGCACGGTCGAGGCGGCCGGGACGCCGGCTGCCCGCGCGATGGCGGACTCGCCGGGGCTGGCCACCTCGGCGCCCACGCCGCACTCCGCGAGCAGCCGCAGCACCGGCACCAGCGAGGCCGCCTTCACGGCGAAGGTGTGCAGCACGGGCTGCCCGTCGGCGGCCACGGCGTCGAAGGCGTCGTGCAGCTCGGCGGCCGCTTCGCGGACGGCCGTGACGTCCAGCAGCGCGGCCAGCGGCCGGTCGTCCCCGGCGAGCAGTCCCTGGTCGACGGCGGCCTGAACGGCCTGGTCACGGCGGTGGGCGGCGGGCGAGGAAGTGCGGTGCATGGGACCAGTCGAACATGTCGGGCAGCACGAATCCCAGCGTGGTTGTTGACTGAAAATATTCAGGCCGTAGTCTGTATGAATAGATGGATGCCGCCGAGGGGCGGCGGCGCTCTTCACAGGGAGGCAGGGCATGTCAGGACCGCGACCCGTACGGGCTCCGCGCGGCACCACGCTCACCGCGCGCGGATGGCAGCAGGAGGCCGCGCTGCGGATGCTCCAGAACAACCTCGACCCCGAGGTCGCCGAGCACCCCGACAAGCTCGTCGTCTACGGCGGCACCGGCAAGGCCGCCCGCGACTGGAACTCCTTCGACGCGATGGTCCGCACGCTGACGACCCTCAAGGACGACGAGACCATGCTCGTCCAGTCCGGCCGGCCAGTCGGCGTCATGCAGACCCACGAGTGGGCGCCGCGCGTGCTGCTCGCCAACTCCAACCTGGTCGGCGACTGGGCCAACTGGGAGGAGTTCCGCCGCCTGGAAGCCCTCGGGCTGACCATGTACGGGCAGATGACCGCCGGTTCGTGGATCTACATCGGCACCCAGGGCATCCTGCAGGGCACCTACGAGACGTTCGCGGCCGTCGCCGCCAAGCGGTTCAACGGGACGCTGGCCGGCACCATCACGCTGACCGCCGGGCTCGGCGGCATGGGCGGCGCCCAGCCGCTGGCCGTCACGATGAACGACGGCGTCGTCATCTGCGTCGAGTGCGACCCGACGCGCATCGAGCGCCGTATCGAGCACGGCTACCTCGACGTGCGCGCCGACTCCCTCGACCACGCGCTCACCCTCGCCGTCGAGGCCCGGGACGCCCGCCGTCCGCTGTCCATCGGCGTGCTCGGCAACGCGGCCGAGGCCGTGCCGCAGCTGCTCGCGATGAACGCGCCCATCGACATCGTCACCGACCAGACCTCCGCGCACGACCCGCTCGCCTACCTGCCGGTCGGCGTGGACTTCGACGAGATGGCCGGCTACGCCGCGGAGAAGCCGGCGGACTTCACCCAGCGCGCACAGGAGTCGATGGCCCGGCACGTCGAGGCCATGGTCGGCTTCATGGACGCCGGCGCCGAGGTCTTCGACTACGGCAACTCCCTGCGCGGCGAGGCCCGCACCGCCGGCTACGCCCGCGCCTTCGACTACCCGGGCTTCGTCCCCGCCTACATCCGGCCGCTGTTCTGCGAGGGCAAGGGCCCCTTCCGCTGGGCCGCGCTCTCCGGCGACTCGAAGGACATCGCCGCCACCGACCGCGCGCTCCTCGACCTGTTCCCGGAGAACGAGTCGCTGGCGCGCTGGATCCGGCTGGCCGGCGAACGCGTGCACTACCAGGGCCTGCCCGCCCGCATCTGCTGGCTCGGCTACGGCGAACGCGACAAGGCCGGCGAACGGTTCAACGACATGGTCGCGAGCGGCGAGATCAGCGCACCGCTGGCCCTCGGCCGTGACCACCTGGACTGCGGCTCGGTCGCCTCCCCCTACCGGGAGACCGAGGCCATGCTGGACGGCTCCGACGCGATCGCCGACTGGCCGCTGCTCAACGCGATGGTGAACGTCTCGTCGGGCGCCTCGTGGGTCTCCATCCACCACGGCGGCGGCGTCGGCATGGGCCGCTCCCTCCACGCCGGCCAGGTGTCGGTCGCCGACGGCACGGCACTGGCGGGCGAGAAGCTGCGGCGTGTGCTGACCAACGACCCGGGCATGGGTGTCATCCGGCACGTCGACGCGGGCTACGAGGGCGCCGAGGCGGTCGCCGCCGAGCGGGGCGTCCGCGTCCCGATGCGGGAGGGCGACGCGTGACGCAGGAAGTCCGTCCGGCGCCGTCCTTCCACGAGATGTGGCGGGAGCTCGCGCCCGTCGGGCGCGACGCGTCCTCCGGCGGCTACCGCCGCTTCGCGTGGACGTCGGCCGACGCCGAGTGCCGGGCGTGGTTCACCGCGCAGGCCGAGGCCCGCGGCCTGGCCTACGAGGTGGACCGCAACGGCAACCAGTGGGCGTGGCTGGGCGACCCGGCCGCCGGTGACGCCGTCGTCACCGGCTCGCACCTGGACTCCGTGCCCGACGGCGGCGCGTTCGACGGCCCCCTCGGCGTCGTCTCCTCCTTCGCCGCGCTCGACGAACTCCGTGCCCGCGGCGCCGCGTTCGACAAGCCGGTCGCCGTGGTCAACTTCGGTGACGAGGAGGGCGCCCGGTTCGGGCTCGCCTGTGTCGGGTCCCGGCTCTCCTCCGGGCAGCTGACCGTCGAGGCCGCGCACGAGCTGCGCGACGCCGACGGCGTCTCGCTGCCGCAGGCCATGGAGCGGGCCGGATACGACCCGGACGGCATCGGCGCCGACACCGAACGGCTCGCCCGCATCGGGGCGTTCGTCGAACTGCACGTCGAGCAGGGCCGGGCGCTCGCCGAGACGCCGCACCCGGTCGGCGTCGCCTCGGCGATCTGGCCGCACGGCCGCTGGCGGTTCGACTTCCGCGGCGAGGCCAACCACGCCGGCACCACCTGGCTTCAGGACCGGCACGACCCGATGCTGACCTACGCCACGACCGTCCTGGCCGCCCGCAAGAAGGCGCGGCTGGCCGGGGCGCTGGCCACCTTCGGCAAGGTGGCCGTCGAACCCAACGGCGTCAACGCCATCCCGTCACTCGTGCGCGGCTGGCTCGACTCGCGTGCCGCCGACGAGGAGACCCTGGCCGGCCTCGTGAAGGCGATCGAGGAGTCCGCGCGCGAGCGCGGCAACCGCGACGGTGTCGAGGTGCAGGTGGCGCGTGAGTCGTTCACGCCCGTCGTGGAGTTCGCGCACGCCCTGCGCGACCGCCTCGCCGGCCGGCTGGGCGGCGTCCCGGTGCTGCCCACGGGCGCCGGGCACGACGCGGGCATCCTGTCCGCGCAGGTGCCGACCGCCATGCTGTTCGTGCGCAACCCGACAGGCGTCTCGCACTCGCCCGCCGAGTGCGCTCAGGAGGACGACTGCGCAGCCGGCGTGCGGGCGCTGGCCGACGTACTGGAGGACCTCGCATGCCGGTGACGGCCGACCGCCCGTTCTGGCTGGAGCACGCGTGGCTGGACGGCAGGGTGGCCTCCGGCGTGGTCGTCGATGCGGCGGGGGGCCGGATCGCCGCCGTGCGCACGGACGTTCCGGTGCCGCCGCCCGGCGCCGAGCCGCTGCGCGGCTTCACCCTGCCCGGCCTGGCGAACGCGCACTCGCACGCGTTCCACCGCGCGCTGCGCGGCAGCGTGCAGGTCGGCTCCGGCACCTTCTGGACGTGGCGCGAGGTGATGTACGGCGTCGCCGAAGCACTCACGCCCGAGCGGTACTTCACACTCGCCCGCGCGGTGTACGCGGAGATGGCGCTCGCCGGCATCACCTGTGTCGGCGAGTTCCACTACCTGCACCACGCGCCCGGCGGCACCCGCTACGGCGACCCGAACGCGATGGGCGCCGCGCTGATCGCGGCCGCCGCCGACGCGGGCATCCGGCTCACCCTGCTGGACACCTGCTATCTCTCGTCCGGCTTCGGCGCCGAACCCGACGTGCACCAGCGGCGGTTCAGCGACGGCACCGCCGAGGCATGGGCCGAACGGGCCGCCGCGCTCCGCGCCGACGACACCACCCGCATCGGCGCCGCCGTGCACTCCGTGCGGGCGGTCCCGGCGGACCAACTGGCCGCCGTCGCCGGCTGGGCCGGGCAGCGGCAGGCGCCGCTGCACGTGCACCTGTCCGAGCAGACCGCCGAGAACGAGGCCTGCCGGGCGGCCCACGGCTGCACCCCCACCGAACTGCTCGCCGAACACGGTGTGCTGGGCCCGCGCACGACCG
>DASSBO010000200.1:0-18810 GCA_035698655.1 Streptomyces sp. | reverse complement strand
CCCTTCACGTCCCGCACCGAGCACTCCTCGACGGGGGTGGCCACGTGCACCTCCAGGTACGGGGTGCCGGCTGCCTGGTGCCGTTTGCGTACCGCCTCGCGGCTGTCCGCGTAGGGGGCGATCACCGGCACGAGCACCGTGACGCCGTGGGAGGCCAGCAGTTGGGCGACGAACCCGATCCGCTGCACGTTGGTGTCCCGGTCCTCCCGGGAGAAGCCGAGACCGGCGGTGAGGAAGGTGCGGATCTGGTCGCCGTCCAGCACCTCCACCGGCCGGCCCAGGGCCGTCAGGCGCTGCGCGAGCGCCCCGGCGAGCGTCGTCTTGCCCGCGCTGGGCAGACCGGTCAGCCAGACCGTCGCGCCGCCCGCGGCGCCGTCGGTGTCGCTCACGCCTCCACCTTTCCGCGCCCGCCGCCGTGTGCGGCGAGCAGTTCGGAGAACAGGTCCTCCCACTGCGGATGCACCGCTTCGGGAGCGTAGTTGTGCGCCGTCTTCAGCGCGGCTTCGCCCATCGTCGACCGCAGCGACCGGTCGTCCAGCAGCCGGCACAGCGCGTCGGCGAGGCCGTCGATGTCCTTCGGCGGGACCAGCAGCCCCTCCTGGCCGTCGGTGAGGACGTCCGCGGGCCCGGTCGGGCAGTCGAAACTGACCACCGGCAGGGCGTGCGCCATCGCCTCGATCATGACCATCGGCAGCCCCTCGAACCGGGAACTGAGCACGTAGACGGACGCCTTGGCCAGTTCGTCGTCCAGCTGCTGGGTGTGGCCCATCAGGAAGACGTGGTTGTAGAGGTGGTGCTCCTCGATCAGCTTCCGCAGCTGCGGCCAGCGCTCACCGGTGCCGAAGATCCGCAGCTGCCAGTCCGGGTGGCGCTCGGCGACCTTGGCCCACGCCGGGATCAGCATGTCGAAGCCCTTCTGCGGGAAGAGCCTGCCGGCGGCGAGCACCACCTTGTTGGTGTGGTCCGAGGGCTTCTGGTCCATGGAGTGCACGGCGTTCGGGATGCGCAGCAGCTTCACGCCGGGCAGCAGCCTGCCGTACTCCTCACGGTCGCGCTGCGTGAGCACCGCGACGGCGTCGAAGCGCGGGTAGTACCGCTTGATCGCCTCCTGGACGTCCGGCCGGTGCACCGAGAGGTTCATGTGCTCCTGGGCGACCCGGATCACGCCCCGGTTCGTGGCGTACCTGGCCGCGAGGATGTTCAGCGCGGGCCGGGTGGTGACGAGGATGCCGTCCCGCAGACCGCGGAAGTACTCCTCGAGCACCTTCTCCAGATAGCGGTTGAAGTAACGCGAGCCGAACTCGCCCTCGGGGACGTACTTCGGGCGTTCCTCCCGCCACTTCTCCTCGCGCTGCCGGCGGCGGGCGGCCGCCCGGCCGCGGGCGGGCTCCTCGGCGGGTGCCGAGGACCGGGAGTCGGTCAGGGAGGTGATCTTGACCCGGGGGTCGAGCGGGAACCACGGCTCGTCCTTGTGCCGCACCACGCTCACCAGCTCGATGTCGTGTCCGGCGGCGACCAGGGTGTTCGCCTGGTTGATCACGGTGCGGATGGTGCCGCCGGTGCCGTAGGCGTGCAGCAGCAGGTAGCGGATTCTCATCAGCCGATCCACTCCGGAAGCTCGAGCTCCCCGTCGCGCAGCGGGATGTCGCCGGGCAGGCACTCCACGGAGAGGTTGTCCTTGACGGTGTAGAAGGGTCTGACCACCGTGGCGTCCTCGTCGCTCGTGACGGACTGGGCCGGGAAGACCATGATCTTCTTCTTGTTCGGGATGTCGTCGAGGATCTTCCCGACCCGGGTGCGCACCTCGCCCGGGCCGGTGCCCGACGACAGATGCAGGTCCCAGGTCGCCGACGGCATGCCGTCCAGCGCCAGGTCGTCGACGGGCAGCGACGCCTCGAAACGGTCGCCCTCCAGCGGGGCGCCGTACCGCAGCTGGAAGTCCTCGTGGTCGCGGAGGACGAGGAGCAGCTGCCACGCCGCGTCCAGGTCCTCCGGGCTGCCGTCGGTCAGACGGCCGGTGATGCGGATCCGGCCGTCTCTGGGCCAGACCTGGTCGACTTCGGCGTGAACCATCATGCGGAGGCCGCGCCCTCCCGGTCCTCGGTGTAGCCCCAGGCTTCGCACATCGGGCGCAGCACGGCGGGCACGTCGGAGAAGGCGGGCAGGTCGCGGCCCGGCTGCACGCTGCCGCTGCGGATCTTGTCGCGCCAGTCGCCCAGCCCCTTGGTCAGGTCGCCGTCGCCGCGCGGACCGTACTCGAGCATGTCCGGCTCGAAGGGCAGGTCCAGGAAGGAACAGATGCCCTTCAGCGTCGTCTCCGGGTCGGAGGTGAGGTCCTCGTAGCGCACGGTGTGCCCGGACAGGCCGGTACGGGCACGCTCCGTCGCCTTCATGTACCGCAGGGCGTCCTCCGCGGCCTCCTCACGGGTCCGCTTCTCCGGGTCGGCCTCGTGCCAGGAGCGGGCGATCGAGTCCGGGTGGCGCAGCAGGAAGATGTAGCGGGCGTCCGGCCAGCACGCCGAGATGCGCTTCCAGGCGAAGGCGTTGCTCGGCGTCTTGTCGACGATGAACTCCTTGCCGTGCTTGACCAGCTCGCGGTGCATGACACGGTCCCACAGCAGGTGTTCGAGGTCCGCGGTGTCCAGGTCGAGGACCTCCATGGACTTCTTCGCCAGCTGCGTGGAGTGCCCCACGGTCAGCCGCCGGATGTGCAGCTCGTGCGGCGCGAGGAGCTGGGAGTGGCCGTCCAGCAGGACCCGCAGCAGGGTGGAGCCGGAGCGCACCGGCGACATGACGAACACCGGCTTGTGCAGCAGCCGGTCCAGCTCGGGGTTCTGCGTGGCGCGGAACTCCACCGGCTTGGGACGCGGCGCCTTCTGCGGCTGAGCCTTCTTCGGGGCCGGCGGCGCGGCCGGGCGGGTGGCGGCCCGACGCAGCTCGAGACCGGTGGTTTTGCGCAGGGTGGCGTTCAGTGTCCGTCGGAGGCTCATTGCTGCAGGCTAGGCATGCGGCAAAAAGGCGGTCAAGCTGCGAACTGAGGCCGGGGCCCCCGTGTCCCCGCCGCGGGCAGTGTGACCTCGAACCGGCAGCCCCCCGGAACGTTGCGTACGGCGGCCTCGCCGTCGTGTGCCTCCACGATGCCGCGGACGATGGCCAGCCCCAGGCCGGCGCCCGCCGGGGGCGTGCGGGCGTGGGTTCCGCGCCACCCGGTGTCGAAGACGCGGGGCAGGTCGCCCGAGGGGATGCCGCCGCAGCCGTCGGTCACGGACAGCACCACCCGGTCCGCGACCCGGCGGGCGGCGACGGCGACGGTGCCGTCCGCCGGGGTGCGGTGGATCGCGTTGACGAGCAGGTTGGCCAGCACCCGCGACATCTCCTTGCCGTCCACCTCGACGGGCACGGCCTCCACCCCCTCGTCCGCCAGGGACACCCCGTGCTCGGCGGCCAGCGCGTCGGCGGCCGCGACGGCGTCGCTGACCAGGTCGAAGACCGACATCCTGGTCAGGGCCAGCCGCAGCGAACCGGCCTGGATCCGGGACAGCTCGAACAGATCGCCCACCATGGTGGTCAGCCGCTCGACCTCGCTGCGGATCTGCCGGTGGTAGCGCGCCTCGTCGTCCGCCACGCCGTCCTCCAGCGCCTCGGCCATCGCCCGCAGCCCGGCCAGCGGCGAGCGCAGGTCGTGCGAGATCCAGGACACCAGTTCCCGCCGGGACTCCTCCAGCGCCCGCTCCCGTTCGCGCGCGTCGGCCAGCGTGCTGCTCGCGTCCGCCAGCCGCCGGGCCAGTATGGTCAGTTCGGCCGGCGCGGGCATGGCAGGCTCGGTGAAGGTGCCGTCGGCCTCGAACGCGAGGGCTGCCCGCTGCAGCGCGCGGTGCACGCCGATGACCCAGCGGCCCAGCAGCAGCGCCGTGACCGTGGACGCGGCCGCAGCAGCCGCGCACACCGTGGTGACGACCGCCAGGTCGTGGGCGGAGAGGAACATCGCCCAGGCCACCGACATCGTCCCCGCGAGCATCGCGCCCACGGTCACCGCGATCAGCACCACCAGGGACACCGCCACCGACCTGCGGCGCAGCGCCAGCAGCGCCAGCAGCCCGGCCAGGCCGACGACGGCCGCGCCGGCCGCCGCGTACAGGGCGATCGTCAGCAGATCAGACACCGTGCTGCTCCGTCCCCGGCCCGGCCCCGCCGGCGTCGAAGCGGTAGCCCACGCCCCACACCGTCGCGATCAGCCGCGGGTGCGCCGGATCGTCCTCGATCTTGTGCCGCAGCCGGCGCACGTGCACCGTCACGGTCGACAGGTCGCCGAAGTCCCAGCCCCACACCTCGGTCATGAGCTCCTCGCGCCGGAACGCCCGCCCGGGGTGCCGCATGAAGTGCGCCAGCAGGTCGAACTCGCGCAGGGTCAGCGCCAGCGGGCCGCGGCCGTCCCGAGCCGTGCGGGCGGCCGGGTCCAGCGTCAGACCGCCGGCCGCGAGCAGCGGCCCGCCTGCTGCCGGCGCGCCCGTCCGGCGCAGCACCGACTCCACACGCAGCACCAGCTCCCGCGGGCTGAACGGCTTGGTGACGTAGTCGTCCGCGCCCACCTCGAGGCCCAGGATGCGGTCCTCCTCGTCCCCGCGAGCGGTCAGCATCACCACCGGCACGGGGACCGGATCCCGCGCCCGCAGCCGGCGGCACACCTCGAGCCCGTCCACGCCGGGCAGCATCAGGTCCAGAACCACCAGGTCGGGCGGCGCGGCCGCGGCGCCGGCCAGGGCCGCCGGGCCGTCCGCAGCCCGGTCCACCGTGAAGCCGGCCCGGTGCAGGTATCCGGCGACGACTTCGGTCACGGTCGGGTCGTCGTCCACCACGAGGACCCGGCGGGGCGTCGGCTGCTGCATACGGGGGAGTCTGGCAGGCCCGCGGCGCGCCAGGTGCCCGCCTGTGTCCCCCTACGGACGGATGTCCGCGTTTCGTAAGGGGCTTGAGCCGTGATCGGCCCGGGGCTCCTTCATAGGGTCTGGAAGATGAACGAGACCCCACCGCCGGGCGGCGACCTGGTGCTGCCCTGCCTGAACGAGGCCGCCGCGCTGCCCTGGGTCCTTGACCGGGTGCCCGAGGGCTGGCGGGCCGTCGTCGTCGACAACGGCTCCGGCGACGGCTCGGCCGAGATCGCCCGTGCCCACGGCGCGCGGGTGGTCCACGAACCGCGGCGCGGCTTCGGCGCCGCCTGCCACGCCGGCCTGACGGCCGCCGAGGCCGAGGTGGTGGCCTTCTGCGACTGTGACGCCTCGCTGGACCCCGCCGAACTCCCGCGCGTGGCCGCGCCGGTGCACGACGGCACCGCCGACCTCGTACTGGCCCGGCGGATGCCCACCGCCCGCGGCGCCTGGCCGCTGCACGCCAGGATGGGCAACCTGGTGCTCGCCAGGATGGTCCGCTCACGCACCGGTGCGCGGCTGCGGGACCTGGGTCCGCTGCGGGTGGCCCGTCGTAAGGAACTGCTGGACCTGGAGCTCACCGACCGGCGCAGCGGCTACCCGCTGCAGATGGTCGTCCGCGCCGCCGACGCCGGATGGCGCATCCAGGAGACCGAGACCCCCTACCTGCCGCGCACCGGCGCGTCGAAGGTCACCGGCACCTGGCGCGGTACCTGGCACGCGGTACGCGACATGCGCAAGGCGCTGGGGTGACGCACACGGTGACGGACAGCCGAACCGTACCCGGGACGACCCTGCTGGTGATCGCGAAGGAGCCGGTCCCCGGCCGCGTCAAGACCCGCCTCACCCCGCCCTGCACGCCGCGGCAGGCCGCAGAACTGGCCGCCGCCTCCCTCGCCGACACGCTGCACACCGTCGCCGCGCTGCCTGCCCGGCGGCGCGTCCTGGTGCTGTCGGGCCGGCCCGGCCCCTGGCTCCCCGAGGACGCCGGCTTCGAGGTCGTGCCGCAGACCGACGGCGGACTCGACGAGCGCATCGCCGCCGCGTTCGCCGGCTGCGACGGACCGGCCCTGCTGGTGGGCATGGACACCCCACAGCTGACCGGCGCCCACCTGGCCGGCGCGCTCGCGCCCGACGGCTTCAGCCGCTACGACGCCTGGTTCGGTCCGGCGCTCGACGGCGGCTTCTGGGCGCTCGGCCTCGCGCACCCCGACCCGTCGTTGATGCTGGGCGTGCCCATGTCCACCGACCGCACCGGCGCCGTGCAGCGGGCCCGGCTCATCGACGCCGGGCTCCGCGTCGGCGACCTGCCGGCCCTGCGGGACGTGGACACCGCCGGGGACGCCGCCGCGATCGCTGACGAGGCGCCCGACAGCCGGTTCGCCGCGGCCTGCACCCGGCTGGCCCCGGTGGTCACCGGATGACCGCGCCCCCGATGCCGTGGCACGCCGACCCCTACGCCGACGCGCTGCGCACCGGCCGCGGGCCGCTCTACCTGCGCCGCAGCGACGGGCGGCTGCTTCCGCTGGATGTGGAGCGCTGGTGCGCCCGCGCGGACGCGGCCGACGCCGGAGTGCTGCGCCGGTGCACCGGTCCTGTTCTCGACATCGGCTGCGGCCCCGGCCGGCTGGTCGCCGCGCTCGCACACGGCGGACGTCCCGTGCTGGGCATCGACACCAGCGCGGCGGCCGTCGCCCGCACCCGTGACACCGGCGGTGCCGTCCTGCGGCGGTCCGTCTTCGACCCGCTGCCGGGGGAGGGCCGCTGGGGGAGCGCACTGCTCATGGACGGGAACATCGGCATCGGCGGCGACCCTGCGGCGCTGCTCGCCCGCGTCGCCGAACTGCTGTGCCCGGGCGGGCTGCTGTTCGTCGAGGCGGCGGCCGCCGAGGTCGAGGAGCGGTTCCAGGTATGCCTCGACGACGGACACACGATGCACGGGCCCGTCTTCCCCTGGGCGCGGATCGGCGCGGCGGCCCTGCGCTGCACGGCCCAGCGGGCGGGCTGGACGGTCGCCGCGCACTGGACGGCCCACGGCCGCCCCTTCCTTGCGCTCGCCCGCGGCCGCCGGCGCGTCACCAGCCGGTGAACAGCAGGTGGTTGACGGCCAGGGCGAGCGCCGCCTGGGCCACCAGCCACCAGCGGACGCTGCGCCGCGGCAGCAGCGCACACGCGGGGATCAGCCACAGCGTGAACGACAGCCAGATGCGTTCCGTCTCCGCCTTGCTCATGCCCGACAGGTCCGCGGCCAGTACGGCGCACGCAGCCGCCGCGACCAGCACGGCCAGTGCCGGCCGGCCGGTCAGGCGGCCTGCGGGGAGCGCTGCCTCCACCTGCCGCGGGCCGGGCGTGGCCACGGCCACGGGCGCACGGCCGGCCGCCGAAGTGGCGCCGGTGCCGTCCGTGCCTCCGGGACGGGCGCCCCCGGCCCGTGAGGACGGGCTCCCGGCCGCGGCAAGAGCCGTCGGGGGTGCCGGCCGCCGCTGCGCCAGGGCGCGCACGGCACCGGGCAGTGCCGCGCCGGCCCGGCGCATTCCCGCCGCGCTCGCCAGGCCGACCACCGGCACGTTCGCGGCCAAGTTCGCCCAGACGAAGTACCCGTACGGGCGATGGGCCGCCGCCCCCTGGTAGTAGCGCACCACCAGCGTCGAGTACCCGTCGTACCACCAGAAGCCGGCCGCGGTGAACGCCGCGAACCACGGCAGCATCCCCAGCAGTACGTAGGGGGCCGGCCGCGCGGTGCGGGCGATCAGCAGCATCGCCACGGCGACGACGCCGGTCAGCACCAGCCCGTAGGACAGGTAGCAGGTCAGCCCGAACAGCAGCCCCGAACCCAGCGCCGCGGCCCGCGGCACGCGGGCGGTGCGGGTCGCAGCCAGCGCCAGCAGCGCCAGCGCCCACGACGTCACCCCGGCGAAGTAGCCGTCCGCCGAGACGGCCGTCCACACCACGGCGGGCGCGAGCACCGTGAAGGGCGCCGCCCGCCGCGCCGTCGCCTCGCCGCACAGCGCCCGCAACGCGACCAGCACGGCCGCCGCCGAGGAGGACGCCACCGTGATGACGAACGCCGCCGCCCACGCGCCGCCGCCCAGCTCGATGCGGTCCAGGCCCACGAACGTCAGCAGCGCGCCCGGCGGATGGCCGGCCACGTGTGCCGGCCAGTTGTCGGGGGAGTTCATCAGGATGTGGTCGGTGAAGGTGCGCAGTGTGGCGCCGACGTCGTGCACGTCGCCGACCGACTGCAGGTACTCGTATGCCGTGGTCAGCCGCTGCGCCACGCCCCGGTGCCAGCCGTCGACCAGGGCGAGCGACCAGCTCCACGCCATCGCGCTTCCCCAGCCGGCCCACAGCAGAGCGCGCCACGGCAGCCGCGCGGCGAGCCGGGGGCCGAACCGCACCGCCAGCACCGCCACCGCCAGTGCCGCCGGGGTCCCGGGCCCGAGGTGCGGCCGGAGGTGGGCGTACATCGGGGGCCACCACAGGGACAGCTTCTGGTGCGGGTGGTCGTACGCCGTGTAGGCGACGACTACTGCGGCGGTGAACAGGGCCGCGGCGGCCGCCGCGGCCGTCAGGTCCTTGCGGAAGGCACTCACGCCCACACGGTAGGAGCCGCCCGGCGGCCGGCCTGGTGCGGCATGCCGACGTCACGGAGCCGTCAGATCCGCGCGCCTCTTCCGCCGGCCGCCGCCGAGTGATGTGATCGTCCCCACCGGCCTCGGGGCCCGCCCCGGGCTGCGGCGCTGCTTTTCGTGCACGAGGAGGACACATGACGGGCACCGGTCCGACCGAGGAGTTCCGAGCCGCCAGGGACACCCTGCTGCGGCATGCGGAGGACTACGACGCCGCCCGCGCGCACTTCGCCTGGCCGCGGCCGGAACACTTCAACTGGGCGCTCGACTGGTTCGACCGCATCGCCGAGGGCAACGAGCGCACCGCGCTGCACATCGTGGAGGAGGACGGCGGCGAGCAGCGGGTCTCTTTCGACGAGATGCGGCTGCGCTCCGCGCAGGTGGCCAACTGGCTGCGCGAACAGGGCGTCGCCGCCGGCGACCGGATCATCGTCATGCTCGGCAACCAGGTCGAGCTGTGGGAGACGCTGCTCGCGGCCATGAAGCTGCGGGCCGTCGTCATTCCCGCCACGACGCTGCTGCAGGGCAAGGATCTGGCCGACCGCATCACGCGCGGCCGCGCCCGGCACGTCGTGGCCCGCGCGCAGGACACCGCGAAGTTCACCGAGGTGCCCGGCTCGTACACGCGCATCGCCGTCGGCGGTGCGCCGGAGGGCTGGCTGCCTTATGCCGATTCCGCGCAGGCGGCGAAGGACTACGCACCCGACGCCCCGACCCGCGCCGACGACACGCTGCTGCTGTACTTCACCTCCGGCACCACCGCGCAGCCCAAGCTCGTCGAGCACACCCACGTCTCCTATCCGGTGGGCCACCTGGCCACCATGTACTGGATCGGGCTGCGGCCCGGCGACGTGCACCTGAACATCTCCTCGCCGGGCTGGGCCAAGCACGCCTGGTCCAACTTCTTCGCACCGTGGAACGCGGAGGCGACCATCTTCCTGTTCAACTACACCCGGTTCGACGCCGGGCGGCTGATGGCCGAGATGGACCGGGCGCGCGTGACCACCTTCTGCGCTCCGCCGACGGTGTGGCGGATGCTCATCCAGGCAGACCTGAAGCAACTGGCCACTCCGCCGCGTGAGGTCGTCGGGGCGGGCGAGCCGCTCAACCCCGAGGTCATCGAGCACGTCCGGCGCGCGTGGGGCGTCACCATCCGCGACGGCTTCGGGCAGACCGAGACGGCCGTGCAGATCGCCAACACGCCGGGCCGGGACGTCACCCCCGGGTCGATGGGCCGGCCCACGCCCGGGTTCGACGTGGTGCTGCTCGACCCGGTCACCGGAGAGGTGGGCGACGAGGGCGAGATCTGCCTGGACCTGAACGGTCCGCAGGGCCGCCCGGTCGGCCTGATGACCGGGTACCACGGCGACCCGGAGAAGACCGCCGAGGCGATGGCCGGCGGCTACTACCGCACCGGCGACATCGGTGCGCGGGACGAGGCCGGCAACCTCACCTACGTCGGCCGCGCGGACGACGTGTTCAAGGCCTCCGACTACAAGATCTCCCCCTTCGAGCTGGAGAGCGCGCTGCTCGAGCACGAGGCGGTCGCCGAGGCCGCCGTCGTGCCCTCACCGGACCCGGTGCGGCTGTCCGTGCCCAAGGCGTACGTGGTGCTGGCCGCCGGCTGGGAGCCGGGGCAGGAGACCGCCGACGCTCTCTTCGCGCACTCCCGGGCGGTGCTCGCCCCGTACAAGCGGCTGCGGGTGCTGGAGTTCGCCGAGCTGCCCAAGACCATCTCCGGCAAGATCCGCCGCGTCGAGCTGCGGGCGCACGCGGCCGACGACAAGCGGGCGGGTACCGAGTACCGCGAAGAGAGGACGGGACGATGAGCACACTGTCGTACGCGAGTGGCGTCTCCGAGGTGCCGCTGCTCGGCCGGACCATCGGTGCCGACCTGGACGAGGCGATCGCCCGCCACCCCGGCCGGGACGCCCTGGTGGACGTCCCGTCGGGCCGCCGGTGGAGCTACGCGGACTTCGGCCGGGACGTCGACGCCGTTGCCCGCGGGCTGCTCGCACTCGGCGTCGCCACCGGCGACCGCGTCGGGATCTGGGCCGTCAACTGCCCCGAATGGGTGCTGGTGCAGTACGCCACCGCACGCATCGGCGCCGTCATGGTCAACATCAATCCCGCCTACCGGGTGCACGAGCTGGAGTACGTGCTGAACCAGGCCGGCGTGAGTGTCCTGGTCTCCACCGTCGCCTTCAAGGACAGCCGGTACCGCGAGATGGTCGAGCAGGTGCGGACGACGTGCCCGCAGCTGCGCGAGACCGTCTACATCGAGGACCCCAGCTGGGAGACGATGGTCGAGCGCGGCGCGGACGTGCCGGCCGAGGACGTCGGGCGGCGGGCCGCCGAGCTGTCCTGCGACGACCCGATCAACATCCAGTACACCTCCGGCACCACCGGCTTCCCCAAGGGCGCCACGCTCTCCCACCACAACATCCTCAACAACGGCTACTTCGTGGGGGAGCTGGTCGGGTACACCGAGGCGGACCGGGTCTGTCTGCCGGTGCCCTTCTACCACTGCTTCGGCATGGTGATGGGCAACCTGGGCGCCACCAGCCACGGCTCCTGCATCGTCATCCCCGCCCGCGCCTTCGACCCCGCGGCGACCCTCGCGGCGGTCCAGCAGGAACGATGCACCTCGCTGTACGGCGTGCCGACGATGTTCATCGCGGAGCTGAACCTGCCCGACTTCGACTCCTACGACCTGTCCTCGCTGCGCACCGGCATCATGGCCGGGTCCCCGTGCCCGACCGAGGTGATGAAGCGGGTCGTGGACCGCATGCACATGGCCGAGGTCTCCATCTGCTACGGCATGACGGAGACCTCCCCGGTCTCCACCCAGACGCGCCGGGACGACGACCTGGAGCGCCGGACGGGCACGGTCGGCCGGGTGATGCCCCACCTCGAGGTCAAGGTCGTCGATCCGGCGACCGGCCGTACCGTGCCGCGCGGCGAACCCGGCGAGCTGTGCACCCGGGGCTACAGCGTGATGCTCGGCTACTGGAACGACGACGAGCACACCCGCGACGTCGTCGACGAGGCCCGCTGGATGCACACCGGCGACCTGGCCACCATGCGCGACGACGGCTACGTGGAGATCGTCGGCCGCATCAAGGACATGATCATCCGCGGCGGCGAGAACGTCTACCCGCGCGAGATCGAGGAGTTCCTGCACGGCCACCCCGACGTCTCCGACGTGCAGGTCGTCGGCGTGCCGGACGAGAGGTACGGCGAGGAGATCCTGGCCTGTGTCATCCTCCGTGAGGGCGCCGGCGGTCTCACGGCCGAGGACGTGGCCGAGTTCTGCCGGGGCCGGCTGGCCGCCTACAAGGTGCCCCGCCGCGTCCAGGTCCTGGAGTCCTTCCCGATGACGGTGAGCGGCAAGGTCCGCAAGGTGGAGCTGCGGGAGCGGTACGCCGGGGCCTGACGACGCGCCCGGCTCACCTTCGGCGACCGACCGGCGGCAGGAGCTCGCGCACCAGCGTGCGGTGCCACCAGTCGCCGGTCTCCCGCCGTTCCTGCGGTGTGGTGAAGCGGTACCGGTAGACCAGCGCCCGCACCCGGGCGGGCGGCGTGCCGGGGAAGGGGTTGTGCCGCAGCAGCGACAGCGTCGGCTCGTCGCCCTCCAGCAGCCGGTCCACCAGCTTCGAGAACCACCCGCCGGCGTAGGCGGGGGAGATGGCGGCGAACCACATCAGCCAGTCCAGCCGCAGGTGGTAGGGCGCGAACTGGCGCGGCAGCCGGCCCGGAGCGCCGGGCTTCCCCCGGAACTCGTACTCCTGCCAGCCGCTCTCCCCTCCCGGGGTGGTGTCCCGGGTGCCCTCCAGGACGATCTCGTAGCGGTTGCGCGTGATGCTTCCGAACGCCCCGTAGGTGTTCACCAGGTGCAGGGAGGTGAACGAGCGGTTCATCTGCTGACCGCTGCTCAGCAGGTTGCGGACCGGCTGGTAGCTGAGCACGGCGACCAGGGCCGTCACCGCGCAGACCAGGCCGGCGAACCACAGCGGGGTGCCGGGATGATGCCGCGCCCCGGTGAAGGCCGGGGTGTCCAGGGCGGGCAGCGCCAGCACGATCGTCAGCCAGTTCAGCCAGGCGAAGTTGCCCGAGAGCACCAGCCACAGCTGCGTGACGATCATGACCGCCGCCGCGACGCCCGCGGCCGGCTGCGGGGCGAACAGCACGAACGGCACGATCAGCTGGGTGATGTGGTTGGCCGCCACCTCCGCCCGGTGCGCGCGGCGCGGCAGGTGGTGGAACCACCAGCTCAGCGGCCCGGGCATCGGCTGCGTCTCGTGGTGGTAGTACAGGCAGGTCAGGTCGCGCCAGCAGCTGTCGCCGCGCCACTTGATCAGGCCGGCGCCGAACTCCACCCGGAAGAGCAGCCAGCGCAGCAGCCACAGGACGAACACCGGCGGCGCCGTCTCGTCGTTGCCGAGGAAGACGGCGAGGAAACCGGTCTCCAGCAGCAAGGATTCCCAGCCGAAGCCGTACCACAGCTGACCGACGTTCACGATCGAGAGGTAGAGAGCCCACAGCACCGCCCACATGCCCATCGCCGCTCCGAGCGGCACCGCGTCGGCTGCTCCGGCCACGAGTGCCGCCGCCAGGGCGGCGCCCGCCCAGGCGACGGCGGCGAAGAAGGCGTCGGAGTAGTGCCACCGGAACAGGCTCGGCGCCGACCGGAACGGCACCCGGCGCAGGTAGGCCGGCACCGGAAGCAGTCCCCGTTCGCCCATCAGCGGCCGGAACTGCCGTGCCGCCGCCACGAACGCGACCAGGTACACCGCGGCCAGCGCGCGCTGGAAGACGAGCCTGCTCAGCCAGTAGTCGGGCGCGGAGAACCAGTCCATGCAGCCATCGGTACCACCGTCATGGCCGCTCTACCGCGCCCGATGCCTGCGGGCGGTCAGAACGAGTGGACGAGATCCATGTACCTGTCCCAGTCCCAGTTCGGGCCCGGGTCGGTGTGGTCGGTGCCGGGGACCTCGTAGTGGCCGATGATGTTCGTCCGGTTCTTGAAGATGCCGTACCGGTCGCAGATCGCGGAGGTCAGCCGGGCCGAGGCGGTGTACATCTCGTCGGTGAACCAGGACGGCTGGTCGACCCAGCCCTCATGTTCGATGCCGATGCTGCGGGTGTTGTAGTTCCAGTTGCCCGCGTGCCAGGCGATGTCCTTCTCCCGGACCATCTGGGCGATGTGCCCGTCGGAGGAGCGCACGACGTAGTGCGCGGAGACGGCCTTCGCCGGGTTCTGGAAGATCGCCAGGGTGTCGTCGTAGTACTCCTGCGTCATGTGGATGACGACGAGCTGCACCGGGTACGAACGCGGTCTGCTGGAGGCGGTGTAGTTCTGCGGTGAGGCCGGAACCCACTCGGCGGGCGGGTAGTCGGTCGACCTCAGTGTGGGCCGGGCCTGCGCGGGCAGGGCGGAGGCGGCAGCCGCGGCGGCGCCCAGGCCGAGCGCGGCGCCGCCGCGCAGCAGCGAGCGGCGGGACGGGGCGGGCAGGTGGCTGCGCCGGGGGGTGTGTGCGGAGTCCATCGAGGCTCCCGGTGGGGGGAAGGCGAGTACATGACAATGACAATCCCTCATGGTGGCCGCGCCGGAGCCCGTTGCCAAGAGGCGACAGCGACTGTCATTGGCCAGGCCAAAGACGCCCGCCGCAGGTCACACCGGGACAGGCGGCGTGCCGGCGGTCGTGGGCGGGTCGTCCAGCACCGCCCGCACGACCGAGTGCGCCGCGCCCAGCAGCGGCCCCCGCTCACCCAGCGCCGACACCCGCAGTATGGGGACGGCTTCCGGGGCCGTCGTCCGGGAGGCGAGCTCCCGTGCGACCGGCGGCAGCAGCCAGGGGCCGAGTCGTGCAAGGGCGCCGCCGAGGACGATCTCCGCCGGGTCGAGCAGGTTGACCGTCCCGGTCAACGCCACGCCGAGCGCCCGGCCGGCGCCGCGCAGCGCCCGCCCGGTGGCCCGGTGGCCCGCCGCCGCGCGGTCCGCGAGCAGTGCGGTGCCGTCGGCGGCCGGCGGCGCCGCGAGATCCGCGGCCCGCAGGACGGCCTCCTCGCCCGCGTACTGTTCCAGGCAGCCCCGGCTGCCGCAGGCGCACGCCGGGCCGCGCGCACTCACCGGGACGTGACCCAGCTCGCCGGCGAAGCCCCGGGCGCCGCGCAGCAGTTCGCCCTCGACCACGACGGCGCCGCCGATGCCGATCTGCGCCGAGACGTGCACGAAGTCGCGCGGTGCGGCCTCGCCCAGCCACAGCTCCGCGAGCGCACCGAAGTTCGCCTCGTTGTCCGCCGTGAGCGGCGCCGTGCCGCCCAGGGCGGCGGCCAGGTCCACCTCGTGCCACCCCAGGTTGGGGGCCCGCACGACGGTCGTCGAGCCACGGGCCACCAGCCCCGGTACCGCCACGGCCAGCCCCGCCGGGGTCAGTCCCAGACCGGCCGCCTCCGCGGTGACCTCCTCGACCAGTCCGGCCAGCCCGTCCAGCACGGCGCCCGGGTCGCTGCCGCGGTGCCGGCCCGCCGTCCTGCGCCGCACCCGCACCGTCCCGCGCAGGTCCACGGCGCACACCGCCAGGTGGTCGACTCCGATCTCCGCGCCCAGGCCGCACGGTCCGTCCTCGGCGAGCCACAGCGCCCGGCCCGGCCGGCCCACGCCCGCCGAGGACGCCGCGCCGCGCTCCACGAGGAGCCCGCCGCGCAGCAGTTCCTCCACCAGCGTCGAGACGGCCGCCCTGGTCAGCCCGATCCGGCCGGCGACCGCGGCCCGCGAGCACGGCCCGTCCTGAGCCACCGTGTGCAGTACGCGCGCCAGATTGCGGCGGCGCATCCGATGTTGCGGACCGGGCGCGGACACGGGGACTCCTCGACGGGGCGAGCGGACGGGACGGGCGCTCAACCGCGCCGCAGCAGGTTACCCGCGTCGCCCAGGACGCCGTCGATCCGCTCCAGGGTCGCGTGGTCCTGCTCGACGGGCGGCAGCAGCGGCCCCTCGGCCGTGCCCCAGCGGCGGGCGACCGCGTAGGGGTCCTCGCCCAGCAGCAGGCCGGCCGCCTGCGCCGCCGCTCCCAGTGCCACCAGTTCCTGCGCCCTGGGCACCCGGACCGGGCGCCCGGAGAGCCGGCGCACCGTCTCCTGCCACGCACGGCCCTGCGCGCCGCCGCCGATGAGCAGCAGCGCGTCGTCCTCGCCCTCCGGCGGCGGCGTGCCCTGAAGCACCTTCCGCAGCGCCTGCAGCAGTGCGAAGACGGCGCCGTCGTAGGCGGCCTGCAGCACCTGCGGGCCGGTCGTCGCATGCCGCAGCCCGTGCAGCAGGCCGGACGCGCCGGGCAGGTCGGGGGTGCGCTCGCCGTCGAGGAACGGCAGCAGCGTGATCCCTCCGTCCGGCGCCACGTCCTCGCGGTCCAGGCCGAGCAGCGCCGCCACCCGGTCGACGGCGAGGGTGCAGTTCAGCGTGCAGGCCAGCGGCAGCCAGTCGGTCCCGGCGTCCGCGAATCCGTTGACGGTCCCGGTGGGGTCGCCCGGGCGCCGCCGCGAGACGGTGTAGACGGTGCCGGAGGTGCCCAGGCTCAGCACCGGCCGGCCGGGCCGAAGCCCCAGC
Organism: Streptomyces sp.; assembly: GCA_035698655.1. Classification (GTDB taxonomy): domain Bacteria; phylum Actinomycetota; class Actinomycetes; order Streptomycetales; family Streptomycetaceae; genus Streptomyces. Next base: position 2,647 of record DASSBO010000200.1, on the reverse strand, counting down.
CCGAGGGCGGCCGCCATGTTGTCTCCGGTGCCCGTGGCCACCAGCGCACCGGCGGGCAGCGGCAGCCCCGGCCGTACCGTGCCGGCGGCCTCGCCGTGCGCCCGCACCCGCGGCAGCAGCTCCGGCGCCAGCTCGGCCAGTTCCAGGATGCCGTCGTCGTAGCCGCCAGTCTCCGGCGACCACCAGCCGGTCCCGGAGGCGTCGCCGCGGTCGGTGGCGGCCTCGCCCGTCAGCCGTTCGGTCAGGTAGTCGTGTGGCAGCCGGACGCCGGCCGTCGCCGCGGCCGCCTCCGGCTCGTGCTCACGCAGCCACGCCCACTTGGTGACGGTGAAGGCCGCCGCGGGGACGCTGCCGGTCCGCTCGGCCCAGGCGGCGGGCCCGCCCAGCCGTTCCACCAGCCGGTCGCGCTGCGGGGCGGAGCGCACGTCGTTCCACAGCATCGCGGGCCGCACCGGTCGGCCCTGGCCGTCCAGCGTGACCAGGCCGTGCTGCTGGCCGGCCACCGACACCGCCGCGGCCTGCCGGGCGGCCGGACCGCACGCGTACAGCGCCGCGCCCAGCGCCTCCCACCACTGCTCCGGATCGGACTCGCGGCCCGGGCCTTCGGAAACCTGGTGCGGCGCCTGGCCGCGGGCGATCACCTCACCGGTCGACGCGTCGACGACCAGTGCCTTGCTGGACTGCGTCGAGCTGTCCACGCCGATGACGTACGGGCCCTCCGGCACGGCCATGGGTGCCCCCTCCGGGTCTGTTGACGGATGCCGCCCGCATAGTAGTTTGTCAACGGCCATGACGAATAGCGGCGCGCAAGGAGTGAGCGGACGATGAGCCATCAGCCGGTACCCGAGGACAACTTCAGCTTCGGCCTGTGGACGGTCGGCTGGCAGGGACGCGACCCGTTCGGCGACGCCACCCGTGCCCCGCTCGACGCGGTGGACGCGGTGGAGAACCTGGCGCGGCTGGGCGCCTGGGGCGTGACCTTCCACGACGACGACCTGATCCCCTTCGGGTCCTCCGCCGACGAACGCGACGCGCGGATCAAGCGGTTCCGCCAGGCCCTGCAGGCCACCGGCATCACCGTCCCCATGGTCACCACCAACCTCTTCACCCACCCGGTGTTCAAGGACGGCGCCTTCACCGCCAACGACCGCGACGTACGACGGTTCGCCCTGCGCAAGGTGCTGCGCAACGTGGATCTGGCCGCCGAACTCGGCGCGAAGACCGTCGTCGCCTGGGGCGGGCGCGAGGGGGCCGAGTCGGGTGCGGCCAAGGACATCGCCGCGGCCCTGGACCGGATGAAGGAGGCCTTCGACCTGCTGGCGGACTACGTCACCGAGCAGGGCTACGACCTGCGCTTCGCCATCGAGCCCAAGCCCAACGAGCCGCGCGGCGACATCCTGCTGCCCACGGTCGGGCACGCACTGGCCTTCATCGAGCGGCTCGAGCGGCCCGGGATGTTCGGCGTGAACCCCGAGGTGGGGCACGAGCAGATGGCCGGGCTGAACATCGCGCACGGCGTCGCACAGGCGCTGTGGGCCGGCAAGCTCTTCCACATCGACCTCAACGGCCAGTCCGGCATCAAGTACGACCAGGACCTGCGGTTCGGCGGCGGCGACCTGCGAGCCGCCTTCTGGCTGGTCGACCTGCTGGAGACCGGTGGCTACACCGGGCCGCGCCACTTCGACTTCAAGCCGCCGCGCACCGAGGACTACGCGGGCGTGTGGGACTCGGCCGCCGGCTGCATGCGCAACTACCTGGTGCTGCGGGAGCGCGCCGCGGCCTTCCGCGCCGATCCCGAGGTGCAGGAGGCGCTGCGGGCCTCCCGGCTGGACGAACTCGCCCGGCCCACGCTCGGTGCGGGCGAGAGCGCTGCCGCGCTGCTCGCCGACCGCAGCGCCTTCGAGGACTTCGACCCGGAGGCGGCGGCCGGTCGTGGCATGGCCTTCGAACGACTGGACCAGCTGGCCATGGACCACCTGCTCGGCGTCCGGGACTGACCGGAACCGTCCGAGGCCTCAGCCGACGGTCTCGGCGGGCGGCTGCCCGCCGAGACCGTCGGGCAGCCGCGCCGCCGCCGGGTCCAGGACCCGGGCGAGGAACGCCCGGGTGCGTGCCTGCCGAGGCGCCGAGACGACCTGTTCCGGCGGCCCCTCCTCCACGACGACGCCGCCGTCCATGAAGACCACCCGGTCGGCCACCTCACGCGCGAAGCTCATCTCGTGCGTGACCACCAGCATCGTCATGCCCTCGTCCGCGAGCTGCCGCATCACCGCCAGCACGTCGCCGACCAGCTCCGGGTCGAGCGCCGAGGTGGGCTCGTCGAAGAGCATCAGCCGCGGGTCCATCGACAGCGCCCGCGCGATGGCGACGCGCTGCTGCTGCCCGCCGGACAGCTGCGCCGGATAGGACCTCTCCTTGTCGGTGAGCCCCACCCGCACTAGGTTCGCCCGCGCGACCTTCTCCGCCTCCGGCCGGCTGCGGCCGAGCACCCGACGCTGGGCGATGGTGAGGTTCTCCATCACCGTCAGGTGCGGGAAGAGGTTGAACGACTGGAAGACCATGCCGATGCCGCGCCGTACGCGGTCGATGTCCACGTCCTCGTGGGTGACCTCGGTGCCGGCCACGGTGATCGTGCCGGAGTTGGGTT
>DASSBO010000199.1:0-10751 GCA_035698655.1 Streptomyces sp. | reverse complement strand
CGGGCCGGTGTAGCCGCCCTCGGCGAACCCCTTCGGGTGGAACTCCTTCAGCTTCGGCGCCCCGAACGCGCCCGCGATCTTGTTCCAGACGCCGACGATGCCCTTGTTGTAAACCGTGTTGATAACAAAGGCGATCGGCTTCTTCGCAATGTCCTTCAGCTTGTCCCAGGCTCGCTTAATGCCGTCCTTCGCGATTTCGAAGCCGCGCCGCACTGCAGAGACGCCCTTCTTCAAAGCGTCGAATGCGGGCTTGACGCCGTGCTTCCACGCCCAGGAGATCGCCTTCTTGATGCCGTCCCACACCGGCTTGATGACCTTGTGGTACAGCCACTTGAAGGCGTCGCCGAGGACGCCCAGCCCGAGCTTGATGGCCGTGAACTGGGGCTTGATGACCTTACGCCACACCCAGATGACGATGTCACCGATGAAGTGAAACACCGGCGAAAGCACATTACGCCACAGCCACATGGCGATACGGCCGACCATCTTCCAGTAGCCGACGATGAATTTGAAGTACGGCTTGATGATTTTGTTCCACAGCCAGAGAACAATCTTGCCGATGAAGTTGAAGACCGGCTTGAGAACCTTGTTCCAGGCCCACAGCGACGCCTTCTTGATCCAGTCCCAGGCGACCTGCACGGCCTTCCGGAACCAGCCGAAGTGCTTGTAGGCGTACACGACGGCAGCGACGAGCGCGACGATCGCGATGATGATGAGCGTGAGGGGGTTCGCGGCCATCACCGCGTTGAACAGGATCATCCCCAGACGCCAGATCTTCATCGCGACGATGACCAGGTAGATGCCCTGCACCAGCCACGGCAGGGTGCTGGCGATCGAGCCGATCGCTCGGCCCAGCGCCCCCAGCACGGTCATGATCGGGCCGGAGATCGGCGAGAGCGCGCGGGCAACCTCGAAGAAGGCGCCGGCGATGTCACCGATCGTGGACGCCAGCTTCGGTCCCATCTTGGCCGCGTAGGCCAGGAACTTCTCGAAGGCCGGCGATCCCTTCAGCGACGTGCCCCACTTCGCAAAGCGCCCGGTGATCCGCTGCATGGTCTTCGAGATGTCGCCCATGTGCGGCAGGAAGGCCTGCACGATCCCGGCCATGCCCTTGAAGATGCGCCCGAACGACACACCGATGCCGATGATGGCGGGCTTGACGGAACCCGCCAGGTCCTTCTTGAAGGACTTCCACCACGGGCTCTTGAAGCCCTTGGATACCCGGTCCTGAAGGTCTCCGATGGCGTCGGCGGCGGCCGTCACGAACGGCGTCAGCCCCGGCAGGGACTTCCTGATCCCGTCCAGGGCGCGGGTGAAGATCGGCATGACCTTCGGCTGCAGCGACAGCGACCACTTCTTGAAGGCGCCGCGCAGCCGCGTGAACGCGTCGAACGTGCCGCGGGCCGCCGGCGACAGCTTCGCCAGCTCCGCCCGGTACTTGGCCTGAGCCGTCGCCGCCTGGTTGGCGCCCCCGGCGGCGGACAGCTGCGCCGACCGGATCTGCCGCTGGGCCGACGCCACCGCGGCGGCGGCGTTCTGCTGGGCCACGGCGACGTTGCCGATGGCCTCACCCACACGGGCCTGCGCGTCCGCGACCTGCCGTGCGGTCGTCACCTGCACGCGCGCCGCCTCGGCCTGCGCGTCCTTCACCGCGCGGGCCCGGTCGGCGACCGCCCGCTGCGACTGGGCCAGCCGCTCCTGGGCGGACTGGACGCGCTCCGAGCCGGCCACGCCGGCCTTCTGCGCGGCGGCCTGCTCCTTCTGCAGCCGCTTGGTCTCCAGCCGCTGCTCCTTGAGCCGCTGCACGGCCTGGTCGTAGGCGAGCTGGGCGCGGGCGCGGTCGTGCTCGCTGGCCGCCGGGTCCGCCTGGACCCGAGCCAGCTCGGTCTCGGCTTCCTGCAGGGACAGCACCGCGTCCCGCTGGGCCAGCTGTGCGGATGCGGCGCGGTTCGCGAGGTCCTCGAGGTCGCGCGCCGCCTGGCGGCGTGCGTCCGACAGCTCGTCCTGCGCCCGCTTGGCCTCCCGCTGTGCGTCCGCGAGCGAGCGCTCGGCGTCCTGGACGGCGCGCGCGGCCTGCTGCTGTCGCAGCGCCGCCTGAGCGGCAGCGTCGGCGGCGGCCTGCTTGGCCTGGCGGACCTGTGCCTGGGCCTGGGCGATCTGCCGGGCGCCGTTGCGCTCGGCGGCCGCCAGTGCCTGCTGAGCGCCCTGCAGCTGCAGGGCCTGCTGAGCCGCGCGGGCCGCGGCCTGGCCGCCCTTCGCAGTGGCGGTGGCGGCGGCCTCCTGGGCCTGCTTCTGCGCGTCCAGGGCGCCCTTGATGCTGGAGAACGCGGGAATGGCGACGGCTGCCAGTGCGCCGACGCCTACGCCGGCCGCGACAGCGGCGGAGCCGATCGCGCCGATACCCGCGCCCAGCACAGGGATCGCCGGGATCGCGGCGACGCCTGCGATGAGCGCCGTCAGGTGCAGCACGGCTCGCACCGCGCCGCGGGTGTCGACATTGACGTGGGCCGTCTTCCCGTCGACCGCCTCGATCGCGGCGCGCGCCGCGGCGAGCTCCGCCAGCGCAGACGCCGTGTCAGCGCGCACCTGCACGTTGGCGTGCTGAGCGCCGATCGCCCTCAGCTGCGTCTCCAGGTAGGTGATCTCCTGCTGGGCAGCACCGACGTCGATGTCAATGCCGATGCGCCGCCCAGAGAGGGTCGCCATGCGCACCCGCAGCGCCTGGAGGTCGGAGTCGGCGTCGCTGGTGTCCGCACCGATCTGCAGCTCGGGCAGGGCCCGGAACGCCGCTTCCAGGCGGGCCCGGAGGCTGCGGGAGAAGGCCCCTGCGGTCTCGTCACCCTGCCGGGTGGCAGCCGGGCGGGCGCTGCGCCCGCCGCGGTTGACGCCCTCGCGCACCGACTGGCTGACGTTGACGGTGATGCGGGAGGCGATCTGCTGGCCGATCTGCTCGCCGACACGCTGGCCGGAGCCGGCGGCCCGGGCTTCCATGCCGCGGGCGAACTGGCGGCCGGCAGCGTCCCCTGCCTCGCGTCCCGCCTGCGACGCGGGCCCGACCAGGCCGGAGCGCAGCCGCGCGTAGATGCCCCGGGTGTTGGGCACCACGTCCACTTCGACGGAGCCGACAGAGATCGCCACGAGGAGCCTCCCCTCGCGCGCCTAGGCGGCGCCGCCGTTGATGAGGTGGAACAGGCGCTCGGCGGCCTGGTCGGTGAGCTGCACCGGCTTCTTCTTGCGTGGCGCCGCACCCGGCCGGCGCATCGGCTCCGGGTCCGGCGGGTGCTTGCTCTTCTCGCTGTTGGCACAGATCAGAACGTGCGCGACCCTCGCCAGCCGGTCATCGAGCCCTGCGAGGAGCATCTCTGTCTGCGACCAGCGGCCCTTCTCCGGCTCGCCGCCGTCGGCATGCGCCTCGAGTTCCTCGTCGGTCATGCCGTTGCGCAGCGCCGTCATGGTGTGGGACTCGGGCGGCAGGTGCTCGATGAGGACGCGCAGCCACCGCCAGGTCCGCCGGCCCGACAGGACGTCCGCCAGGTCGTAGTGCCGGTCGATCAGGTCGGCCTCTACCGCCTCCGGGTGTTCCTCCCAGAGCGCGACGGCCCACTGGATTTCCCCAGGTCCTCACCGCCGGCCCGGGCGGCTGCCTCGGCGAAGTGGCCGATGGCGTCCATGTCGGGGTCGAGTTCGAGGTACGTGTCGTAGTCGTCCTCGTGGAGCACGAGCTGCATGAAGCCGTCCATGTCGCCGCCGTTCAGGGCGCGGAACGCCGACGCGCGCCACTTGTTGGCGGGCAGGGCGTGGACGTCCTTCGACACGCCGTCGTAGCCGGCCAGCGGGACCGGCACATACGGATCGTTGGGGTCGGCGGTGGCCTCGATCTCCTGCGCCTGTGCGGCGCTGGTCTTCTGCTGAGCGGGCATGCGCGGGCCTTCCTCTCATCGGCGCGGGCACGGGGTATGGCGGTGGCGGGCCGGGCCCGCGCCAGGGCGGCCCGCCACCAGTCAGGGAAGGTCAGGACCCGGTGTAGACGGGGGTCTCCGGCACCCGGTCCGCGTGGTAGACGGTGTTGCCGCTCTCGTCCGGGTAGGCCGTGATGGTCCACTCGAAGCCGGCGACCTCGTCCTGCTTGTGGGTGACGTCGGATCGTTCGGTGATCTCGCCCTGCGGCACGTAGAAGCCGCGCTGGAAGTTCTCGCCGTCGAGGACGATGAACCAGAACGCGCGGCGGTCCGGCAGCGGAGACGCGGTCTCTGCGAACTTCGTCAGCCCGTCGACGTCCGGCGTCAGGGTGGCCGCGTCCACGCGGTACTGGAGGGACTGCACGGCGAGCCGTCCGGTCTCCCAGGCGGTCACCGCGAAGGTGCGCAGCGACTGGGTGATGGTGGTGCGGATCGGCGAGGTGAATCCCCAGGGCGTGAACTGCTGGTTGTCCTCGTCGAAGCCCTGCACCAGGCCGTCTTCAGACATGGCGCCGAGCGGCTCCCAGGGGTCGACTGGCTGCACGGCCGGGTCGCCCGGCGAACCAGTGCCCAGAGGGGCCACCCAGCCGCCGCCGTTGGCGCCGACCTCGAGCAGGTCTGCGGCGCGCGTGATGTTGACCATGAGGTCTCCCAACATGCGAAAGCCCCGCACGGTGCGGGGCGGATTACGGGGTCCGGCGCGGGCTGGAGCCGGTCAGGAGACCGGGTGGGTGTTCAGTTCGTAGGTGGCCCCCACGCGGCGCAGGGCCGTGTTCTCGTAGGGGCGGACGGCGGGCGAGGAGACGGTCGCGACGCGGCCGGTGACGGCCTGGCCGTGCGCTGATCCGCGTAGCTGTGTCAGCAGCAGGCCGCGGATCGTGGCAGCCAGGGCGATCGCACCGCCGCGGGTGGCGTCGTAGACGTCCACGTCGACCAGAGCCCGGTCCACGCGGATCCCGTCGTCGGTGCCGCCCACTGCCTGCACCTGGACGGTTGGCAGCTCGTTCTCGAGGTCGTTGTCCAGCTCGTCTCGCACAACCACGCCCGGGCCGAGCTGCTGCTGCAGCCAGCCGATGAGGAGCAGCTCCACATCGACCGAGCCGACCGCAGCCATCAGTTCCGTCCCCCGACCAGGGCTGCCCGCAGCAAGACATGGTGGGCGGGCACCCGCTCGGTGCCGTACTCGACCCAGCGGGCGTAGTAGGCACTGTTCGTCACCGTGGCCGTCGCACGGTCGCGGCGCCTGCCGCCGCGGCGAGTAGAGGACACGCCCCATGAGGACTTGTAGTGGCCCGGGTGCGGATCCCATGCACCGCCGCCCACCGGGGACAGCGCCACAGCGGTCGACTTGATGACCTCTGCCCGGCGCAGCATCTCCGCCTGGACCATCGGGGAGCGCAGAAGCTCGCCGACGCCTTTGTGGGACATCTTGAAGCGCGTTGCCATACCCTCACCTCACCTACGACTTGGGGGTGGCCATGGAGGTCAAGGGCGTGCAGGGATCGATCCGCTACGAGGACGGCTGGATCACCATCGTGAAGAAGGAGATCGGCTCCCAGCCGCGGGAGTTCCGCATCCGCGCTGCCGACGTCACCGGCACACGGTTCAAGCCGGGCAGCATCGCGTTCCACGGCTACGTGCAGTTCCTGCTCCCCGGGTCGGCGCCCGCGGTAGAGAACCGGGGGGTGATGACCGACGGCCGGCCGCCCCAGTCAGACCCGCACAGCCTGTCCATCCCGCGCCGCAGCAACGACGCCGCACAGAAGCTGGTGGCGGCCGTGGAGCAGGCCCGCGGCCTCAGCCGGTGACCCTGTCCACCGCGAACTGCACTGGGCCCGCCAGGCCGGTGAAGACGTTGCGGCCCCAGTCGCCGGGCTCGCCCGTCACCCCGAACACCGCGCCGCGGATGCGGAACTGGTCGGTGGTCAGCACGTCGCTTCCGGGTGGGGCGTAGACGGTGTAGCCGACGATGACCGTGTCACGGGCCTGCTGTTGGTCGCCGCCCACCTGCGGGGTCTCTGCCCGCGGTGCGACTACGCAGCCGTCCATCGGCGTTTCCGTCAGCGGCCCCGGGATCGGCTGGCCGCGCGGGTCCCGACCAGGCGACTCGCCCCGGCGCAGCCTGACCACGGTCTCCCCATACGGGTACGGGGCCGGCATCAGACCCAGCCCCAGCCAGGCTCGTACTCCAGGCCCGGACCGTAGGCTCCGCCGAGCGGCCACGACGGGGACGGGTCCGCGTCGGCCGGGGTCGGGTCGACGGTGAACGCGCCACCGCGGCCCGCCAGCGACTTGAGAGCCGCCTTGTCCGCCTTCGTCAGGTACAGGCCGCCGGATCCCTGCGGGCGCTGCACCGACATGGGGCCGATCGTCTCGTAGGAGACCTGCTGGGGATTTGTGTAGGCCCGGCCGGCCGCCGACAACACGATCGCTGTCGCCTGCTCGGGCAGGGGCTTGACCACCGTCTCGCACAGAGCGATCGCCTGCTCGATGAGCAGGTCGGCACGGTCCCCGCGGACCTCGGGCAAGTCCAGGTACAGGCCGAGCTGCTCAGCCGTCGGGGCGGTGAACGCCATGGCAGCCTCCTTGGTCAGGCCAGTGCCTCCACCGCGTCGCACCACGCGGCCAGCTCGGCAGTCGGATCGAGCTCCCGTGACCGGGCCAGGGCCCGCTTGGCGGCCAGACGCCACTCACCCGGGGACTGCAGCCGCTTCAGCACCGCCACCCAGGCGTCGGCGTCATTGCGGTCCACAAAGACGCCGGCCTCGCCCAGCGACTCACACAGGCCCGGCGTGGGATGGGCGACGACCGGGATGCCGGAGGCGAACGCCTCCACACCGACGCGGCCCCACGACTCATACGAGGACGGCATCAGCAGCACCCGGGTGCGCGCGAACACCTTCTCCGCCATGTCCCGGCCGTCGACGTGGCCGACGACTTCGACGTTGTCCAGGCCGTCGTAGTCGACCTGATCTCCGTAGCCGCCGCGCACCGCCAGGAACGACGTGTCCGGCATGCGGCGGGCGAAGTCGCGAAAGATGTGCCCGCCCTTCGCAGGGGCGCAGTTCACCAGGGTCACCCGGTCGCCCGGGCTGGTGGCGTAGTCGGCGGCGAACACCGGCGGCCGCACCACCATCGCCGCGGCCGGGTGCACCGATCGGGGGTACTCGTTGAAGAACAGCTCCGCTTCCCGCTCCATCCAAAGCGAGTTGTACACCGCCAGGGCGGTCTGTCCGGCGGCGGCGTCGCGGAAGGTGGCGCGGTGCGTGTTGTGGCACACCACCACCATCGGCTTGCCGTAGCCGCGGGCCAGGGCCGCCGTCGACGGCACGCACTCCAGGTGCGAGAGGAGGACATCCGCGCGGCGGGCCGCCGCCGCGAAGTCCAGCCGCGCCTCCAGCGGCACCACCCGCAGGCCCCGGTACAGATACGGCTTGTGCGCCTTGCCGTACCGGGACAGCCACACCTGCACGTCGTGCCCGCGGTCCACCAGCGGCCGGAGCATGGAGACGAGCATGTGCTCGGCGCCCGCGTTGTGCTGCGGCGGCATCGCGTGAACGCGGGCGACGAGCCTCGCCATCAGGTGGCCGACGGGGTGCCGGTGTACTTCACGAAGGCCTCCGGGTCGCCCAGGACGAAGCCGTAGTAGGCCTCGGCCAGCAGCAGCACCAGGTTCTCCTGGAACGCGGAGTGGACGCCGCCCTCCTCGTCGATGTAGGTGGCCTCGCGGGAGAGCTTGATGGAGATCTCCATGCCCACGCCGTAAGCCGCCTGCGACCAGTCGCCGCCGATGGCGCGCAGGCCGGAGTCCACAGAGGTGGACTGGCGGCGCAGCTTGCCGGACACGCTGCGCGAGTACGCGATCGGCTCGCCGATCAGCTCGCCCTGCAGCGCGGCGCCGGTGCCGGCGCCCGGCTGACGAGTCTGGACGAACAGCGGCTCGCCCGTGGTGGAGGTGGCCGCGAGCAGCTTCGGCTTCAGCCGGTTGTCGGCGACCGTGCCGGTGTAGTCCCAGTCGTCGTCGATGATCTCTTCCATGCCGGAGACGAAGTCGCCCCAGATGCCGCCGCTCGACTGCGCGGTGGTGCCGAGCTCGACGGCCTTCGTGGTGGCCGCCAGGTAGTCCGGGAACGGGCCCGTGGACCCGGCCATCGTCTTGCCGTGGATGGTCGCCATGTCGAAGGCCCGCGCGAACGCGGTCGGCAGGTCCCGCTGCAGCTGCGTCCACAGGCCGGCGGCGTTGGACTGCGCGACCTCCATGGACACGGGCAGCAGCGTGGCGATCTTCTTGCCGGACATCTGCTTGACCTCGACGCCACCGCTGGAGAGCGGCTTCCGGCCGCCCTCGGCGACCCAGTCGGCGGTCGGGACGTCCAGCGGCACCGGCACGGCGGTGTTCGCCGTCATCGACAGCGGCACGGGCCGTGCCAGCGACATGACAGCGGAGCCCTCGACGGACTTCTCGAAGATCGGGGCGACCAGCGTCTCCGGGAGGAAGACGGGGTCGACGGCTGACAGCTTGATCGGGTCGGTGGTTGCCATCAGGGGCTACCTCTCTCAGCGGCCCCGTTCGAGGCCCTGCTTCATGAACCCGGCGAATACCTGGCCGGGATCGGATGGGGTGCGGTTGCCGTTGCCCGACGAGCCCTGGGAGCGGTCCGGCGCCGGACGGCGCGGGCCCTCTTCCTGCTTCGCCCAGTGCGGCTTGCGCTTCAGCAGATCGGCGAGGTCCTTCTGGATCCCTGCCGCGTCGATGACGCCCTCGTCGTCGACGTAGGAGGCCAGGTCCAGGGCGCCAGGGGCGTCCTCCGGGTCGGCGAACGTCTTGGCCGCCAGAGCCTCGACCTTCGCGGTGACCGCGGTGCGCAGAGCCTTCTGCGCACGCTCCTGCTCATGGACCAGCTGCTCGCCCAGCCGCTGCTGCTCGGACTTCTGCGACTCCTCGAGCTCCTTCGCCTTCGCGGCGAGGGGCTCCAGTTCCTTGTTCTTGGTGCGGTGAGCGGCGTTCTCGCGGCGCAGCTTCTCGATCTCCTTGCGCGCCGCGTCCGGGTCGGCCCACGGGTCCGACGGCGTGCCCGCCTGGGGCTGCTGGCCGGCCACTTCCTGGGGCTCGCTCGTGCGCTGCTCCGCTTCGGGAGTCTGGGTCTCTTCGGGCATGGTGAATCGGCCCTCCGGGGGCTGAGATGAGGCCGCCGCCTGGACGACCGTGCTGTGTCAGCGAGAGCCCGGAAGCGGGTTCTCGTCGTGCTCTGCGAGCGCCCGCCGGAAACGTGCGAGCTGCTCTCCCGGGTGACCCGCCGCGTACTCGAAGTACAGGCGGTCCCACTCGGCTGCCTGCGGCGACAACTCGAAGGTGTCGCCGCGGAAGATGGGAATCGGCTGGCAGTGGCAGTTGTCGTGGAACTTCACGACGCTGGCATCGCCCTCGAACCGCTCGTTCGCGGCACCACCCACCGACTCGAAGTCCTTGTAGACGGCGCCCCGTGAGGCCATCAGCTTGCAGAACGAGCACGCCCCCAGGGCAGCCGCTCTGGCGTAGCCGATCGCGCGCGGGTCGCGTTGCACCGCCTCGCGCACCGTCTCCCGGCCCTGGTCGAGGGCCAGCTTCTGCGCGGCGCCCTCAGCCTTGTGCGCGGCCTGCTCCAGGCGGACCGGCATCGGCTGCAGCTGGGCGACCGTCGCCCGCTCCTCTTGCCGCGGCCACAGATCCTTCGTTGCCCAGCGCAGGGACGCCTCGATCTGCTCGCGGGGCGGCGGATCAGCCAGGGGGGCCGTGAACCGTCCCGCCGCACCGGACGCTTCGCGCTGCGCGTCGTAGAAGTCGGCGGCCAGCGTGGCCGAAGCTGCGCCGTACCGGTCGATGACCGTGCCGGCCGCGTCGATCCACTCCGGAATCGTCTGCTGCAGTCGAGCTGGGCGGATGAGCCGGCGCAGGCGCCGCATGTCGCGCGACAGAAGGTTCATCAAGCCGCGCTGGGCCCGGCGGAAGCGGTCCGCCGCATCGCCGCCGTCAGAGACCGTCCGGGCCATCGTCCGGCTCCTCGTCGGGCTGGTCCTCCGAGCCGAGCTGGCTCAGGCGATCCAGAAGCCCGGTGCCCGCGGCGCGGCGCCGCTCGGCCGCGGCGCGCTGGCGCTGGTCCTCGCTCAGCCCGGCCATCTCCAAGGCGACATCCGAGTCCTTCGGCAGCAGCCCGGCCTGCACCAGCTTCACCGCCGCGTCGGTCTGCGCGGCGAGCGTCGGCGTTGCCGGGTTCCGCCACACGCACTCGATGCGGCGCGCCTTGTCCGGCGGCTCCCCGTCGCGCACCCACAACGCCAGACGCATCGCCTGCCGCCACGTCGCACCGAACCGGCGGATGCGCCGCTCGGCCTTCTTCACCAGCATGCCCTCGGCCGACCGGATCGCGTCCGCCGAGGCGGGGTTGTCCGAGGTATAGCCGAGCATGTGCGGCGGCAGACCCAGCTGCGTCGCCATGATCCGCGCATACAGGTCAATGATCTTCGTCTGGCCGGACGGGTCATGCGCGGCGAACGAGCCGACCGTCGGGACCTCGCCGTCCTCGTCCCGCTCCAGCGCCAGAACACGGCCGATGTACGTCTCCCAGGCGCTGGTCGGGTTGCCCTCGGCGTCCTGGAACGCGCCCTCCGAAGCGCCGATGATGTAGCGCTGCGGCGCCCCGAAGAACTCCGCCTGCACCTCGATACCCATCAGCCGGCGGCACGCCGCATCAGTGATCGACTGGACCTCGGGGGTGATCTCCGACTGGCCGACGCGGTCCGCGGTGCGCTGCC
>DASSBO010000198.1:0-9423 GCA_035698655.1 Streptomyces sp. | reverse complement strand
GGGCCCATCAAGTACGAGCCGCAGAGCGTCGAAGGTCCGAAGGGTCTGCGCAGTTGCAGCGGCGGCAACGAGCGGTTCGCCGAACTGAACGACGACAGCAAGCCCTGGAAGGTGACGCCGGTCGACCACTCGACCCAGTTCTCCTGGAACATCCTCGCCCACCACTCCACGAGCAGCTGGCAGTACTTCATCGACGGCCAGGAGATCGCGGAGTTCTTCGACGGTGGTGCGATCCCCGGTGACACCGTCACGCACACGGTGGACTTCGGGAGCTTCAGCGGCAAGCAGAAGGTGCTCGCCGTGTGGAACATCGCCGACACGTCGAACGCGTTCTACGCCTGCATCGACGTCAACATCGGCGGCACGGGGGACGGCGGCGACCCCGGTGATCCGGGCGGCGACCCCGACCAGTGCGCCGCCTCGGCGTGGGACTCCGCCAGCGTCTACACCAGCGGTGACACCGTCGTGTGGGAGGACCACACCTGGCGGGCCAACTGGTGGGTGAAGGGCACGGAGCCCGGAAGTGCCGGCCAGTACGGCCCGTGGGAGGACCTCGGCCCCTGCGTGGCGGCGTAAGCCGAAGCCTCGCACGGCCCGGGGGCGCGGTGGTTCTCGTCCGATCTCTTGACGGCGTATCGACAACGGTGTTTGGTCTAGACCAACGGTGAGTCGTAGTCGCCACACAGACCGCCGCGCCCCCTCGGCGGCGGCCCCCACAGTGAAGGAGTCGACATGAAATCCAAGCGAAGGCTGGCTGCCGCGATCGGCGTGGCCGTCTCTCCGCTGATCGCCGTGTGCCTGCCGGCAGCCACGGCGGACGCGCACGGCTACGTGTCCTCGCCCCCGAGCCGGCAGGCCCAGTGCGCTGCCGGCGTCGTGGACTGCGGCCAGATCAAGTACGAGCCGCAGAGCGTCGAAGGGCCGAAGGGGCTGCACAGCTGCAGCGGCGGCAACGAGCAGTTCGCCGAGCTGGACGACGACAGCAAGCCGTGGAAGGTCACCCCGGTCGACCACACGACCCAGTTCACCTGGAACCTGACCGCCCGCCACGCCACGAGCACCTGGCAGTACTTCATCGGCGGTACGAAGATCGCCGAGTTCTATGACGGCGGAGCGCGCCCCGGTGCGACCGTCACCCACACCGTGGACTTCGGCAACTTCTCCGGCAAGCAGAAGGTGCTGGCGGTGTGGAACATCGCCGACACGGCCAACGCGTTCTACGCCTGCGTCGACGTCAACATCGGCGGCACCGGTGACGGTGACGGCGGAAACCCGGGCGGCGACCCGGACCAGTGCGCGGCCACGGCATGGGACGCCGGGACGGTCTACACCGGCGGCGACAAGGTCGTCTTCGGCGGCCACACCTGGAGCGCCAACTGGTGGACGAAGGGCGACGAGCCCGGCAGCGGCGGCCAGTACGGCCCATGGGACGACCTCGGCCCCTGCACGGCGTAAGCCTGGGCCGACGTGTGATCTCGCCCCTCCCGCGCCTGCGGGAGGGGCGACGCCGTCAGGCCTCGGGTGCCTCCCCGATCGGTTGGACGATGACCGGCGGGACGTCGGAGCCCTCGGGGACGGGACACAGCAGCGCCCGGCCGGCGATCTCGACCGCGCGCTCCTCGCTCGCCACGTCGACCAGCCAGTAGCCGGCGAGCGCCGAGGCGTGCGCCGTGCCGTGGCCGCCCCTCGCGACGGAGGGCTTCCCGTCCGCGCCGAGGCTGACGACGCTCGCCTTCGCCGGCTCGTCCAGCCCCTGGGCGTCGACGAGTTCGCCTGCACCGGCGAGGTCCTTGTTGAGGGCGTCCATGTGCGCGATCATCGCCTGCACGTCGGCCGGCGCCCACGCGGGGTTGCCCGAGGAGGCCTTTCCACCCATGGCGTCGTAGGCGGCCTGGTCGCCCTGCAGCTGGATCAGGTACTTCATGGCGGTCTCCTCACGTCGGTGCCGGCTGCGCCTGGCCGCGCGAAGCCGTTCTCACCGATACCGACGCCCCACGCTCAAGAAACTCATCGCCCGGCCCGGGCCGGGCCGAGGGCCGCCTTCCTCCGTTCCCCTGAGCCGGAGGAAGGCGGCGGGCGCAGCGCTGCGGCTACGGCTGGAGCGTGATCGAGTTGATCGGCGTCAGGTTCTTGTCCATGTAGTGGTAGGCGAGCAGGTACCCCTGGCAGCCGGTGCCGTTGTACCCGGTGCACGTCCGCATGGTCGCGCCGCCGGACTGGTTGTTGAAGATCCGGTGCGTCCCGTACTGGTTGCTGAGGTTGTGGTAGCCGTAGCTCCAGAAGAACAGCGACGGGTTGCCGCCGTTCCAGCCCGTGCCCTCCGGGTAGATGCACACGGCGCCGTAGGGGCAGCCTTCGACGGTGCCGGCGGCCGCGGCATTCGTCGTGCCGACGGTGGTCAGGAGGCCGGCGGCGAACGCCATCGCCGTGGCGGCCTTTGCGAGTCTGCGCATGGTCTGTCTTCCCCCAACTGGTCGGTGGCCGCAGCCCGGCCGGGCTGCGTTCCGGATGCATCACACCCGCAAGCGCGGTGGCGTGGCCAACGATTCGGTCTGTGTCGAATCGAGGGGCCGAATCGTCACGCCCCGGCGACGAACTCCCCGGCGCGCCCGGTGGCCACGTAGAAGACCCGTTTTCCCTGGCGGAACCGGGAGACGAGGCCGGAGCGGTGCAGCACTCCCAGGTGGTGCGAGACGCTGCTGGGCGCCAGCCGGTGCCGGCCGGCCAGGTCGCTTGTGGTGCGCGGGCAGGCCACGTCGGCCAGCAGCAGCGCGCGCGTCGCGCCCAGCAGCTCCGCGAGCGGCGGACGGCTGCCGGACGCCGTCCCCGCGCCGGGCGGCGCCGGGTAGAGCACGACCGGACGGCACCGGCCCGGCAACGGCGTCGGGTCCAGGCTGACATCGAGCCCGCCGCCCACCACGGCGGGCACCAGGAGCAGCTCCTCGGCGCAGCCGATCCGGGCGTGGAACCGGGTGGCCACGGTGAGCCGGCCGTCCTCGAGCCAGCTCACGGCCGGGTGCAGACCCGACAGCATGGCGGTCATGCCGTGCCGGGCGATCTGCCGGGTTCGGCGGGTGACGTCGGCTTCCATGCGTGCGCGCAGCTCCGGCCAGCGCGGCCGGACGGCATGCCGCCAGAAGCGCTCCAGCTCGTCCGCGAGCTGCTGGGCGAGGGCATCCTCTCCCTTGTCGAGGGTGGCGAGCAGCGGCGGGGCGAGGGCCGCCCCGGAGATGCGGGCATGCTGCAGGCCGTGGGCCGAGACCGTCATCTCGGCGCGTACCCGGGTGACGTCGGTGGAGGCGACGCGGTGCAGTTCGTCGTCGATGGTCGTGGCGAAGGCGTCGGGTAAGGGGGCCAGGAAGTCCGGCACGTACGACACCGAGGGCCGGTACAGGGCGGCGAGCAGCGGCAGCCGCCGCGAGCGCATCGCCTCCCGGCACCGGGCCCGCCACACCGGTGCGTCGTTCTGCCTGGCACGGGACAGGATACGGGCCACCGTCCACAACGGCGAGACACAGAACCGGACCCGCCCCAGTACCCGGGCGTCCACGTCGAACGTCAGCAACGCCCGTCCCCCCTTGGATGAGCTCTCACCACCGGAGAATAGGGCGTCCGCCCCTCACGCGTGGGGGCGCATGAGGGGCGGACGAGGGCGGGGGAGTGGGGTACGTCAGTGGTGGTGGCCCCCGCCGTGGCCATGACCATGCCCGTGGTGGCCGTGGCCGTGGCCGGTCGTCAGGCCGAAGCCGTAGGGGAACAGCGGGTCGTAGTCGGCGTCACCGACGTTGATCGGCTCCTGCGCCTGGCTGCGCGGCCAGGTCACCGGCAGCTTTCCGGTGAACGGCTGCTTGCCGAAGAGCACGTCCGCCACACCCTCGCCCTCGCTGCCGGGCAGCCAGGACATCACGAACGCGTCCATCTTGGGCAGTTCGTCGGTGACGATCTGGGTGCGCCCCGCGACGTCCAGGACGACGCAGGTCTCCACGGCCGCGCACACCCGGTCGATGTTCGACCGGTCGGCGTCCGAGATGTTCAGGGTGTGCCCGTTGCCGACGTCGCCGACGCCCTCCGCGTACGGGGTCTCGCCGATGACCACGACGCCCACGTCGTACCCGGCCATGGGCGCGGAGGCGTCCGCGCTGTAGGTGACGTCGTCGGCGTTGTGCTCGATGCCCTCCAGGATCGTGGTGCCCGGGATGATGTCGCCCGAGGACCCCTGCCAGGTCACCGTCCAGCCGCCGGCCTGGTTGCCGATGTCGTCGGCGTTGACGCCGGCGACGTAGATCTTCTGCTCCGGCTCGAGCGGCAGCGCGTGGTGCTCGTTCTTCAGCAGCACCTGCGACTTGGCGACGGCCTCGCGGGCCACCGCGCGGTGTGCGTCCGAGCCGATGGTGTCCTGACGGGAGCGGTCGGTGTAGGGGTGTTCGAACAGACCGAGCCGGAACTTGGCCCGCAGGATGCGGCTGACCGCGTCGTCGATGCGGGACATCTGCACGCGGCCCGCCTGCACCTCGTCCGTCAGTGTCTGCTCGAACTGCGCGGCGCTGTAGGGCTCCATGAACATGTCGATCCCGGCGTTGACCGCCGTGCGTACCTGCTGTGCGTAGTCGCCGGGGAGCTGGTGGATGGCCTCCCAGTCGCTGATGACGATGCCGTCGAACCCGATCTTCTTCTTGAGCACGTCGGTGAGCAGCTTCTTGCTCGCGCTCATCTTGACCGGGTTGCCGACGCCGTCCTCCGTCCAGTCGACGCTGGAGAACGACGGCATGATGCTGCCCGCGTGGTGCCGCCTGACGGCGGGGACGTAGGGCGCGAGGTCGATCTTCGAGAAGTGCCGCCAGTCGGTGACCGTGACGCCCTGGTCGATGGTGTAGGTGCCGGTCGTCGAGGAGCCGTATTTGGTGTCGCCGTCGCCCGCGTAGTGCTTGACGGTGGCCAGCATCCGGTCGGTGTCGGCGAGGTCCTTCGGGCTGCGGCCCTGGAAGCCGTCGATGGCGGTCTCCATCCGCTCGACCAGCCGGGGGCTCTCGCCGAAGCTCTCGTACGTCCGCCCCCACCGCTCGTCGCGGGTGACGCACACGCACGGTGAGAAGGTCCACTGCGGTCCGGTGGCCCGGGTCTCGATCGCCGTGATGTGCGCTGCCTTGCGGACGAGTGCGGGGTCGCGGGTGGCGCCCATGGCGATGTTGTGCGGGAAGACGGTGGCGCCGACGAGGTTGTTGTCGCCGTGCACCGAGTCGATGCCGTAGAGGAGCGGGATGCCGAGCCGGGTGTCCAGGGCGCGGGACTGGTAGGCGTCCACCATGTCGGCCCACGCCTCGGGGGTGTTGGGTGTCGGGGTGGAGCCGCCGCCGGAGAGCACCGAACCGAGTGCCAGGTCGGTGATCATGCCGCGGTCGCCGTCGACCGCGGCGCGCTCGGCCTGCGTCATCTGGCCGATCTTCTCGTGCAGCGTCATCCGGCCGAGCAGGTCGGCGACCCGTCGCTGCACGGGCAGCTTCGCGTTCAGGTAGGGCGCCGAGGCCGGTACGGCGGCCGGGGCGGCCTCGCCTGACGCGGGGTCGGCGGACGCCGAGGCGACGGGCAGCAGTCCGACGACGAGGGTGCTCGCCGCCAGGAGTGCGCCGCCGAGGCGGGTGCGCAGAATGTTCCGGTGACGTGGAGGTCTGGGGTGGTGCCGCAAGTCGTCCTCCTTGGGAGCCGACGGGCGAGTGTTGGTGCAGACCTTTATGCCCTGTCGATGTCCTGTCAAGGGATGGAACAACATGTCGACCCGGCGGCCTCCGCGCATTCAGAGGTCGAAGACGCTGGGGTGCGGCGCGTCAGCCCAACTGGACGGAGCGTTTGGCCAGGCCGTTCCAGAAGCCGTCGATGACGGAACGCTGGCTCGCCAGGTCCGCCTCGCCCGCGCCGAGCGAGACGAAGAGCGGGGCGAAGTGCTCGGTGCGCGGGTGGGCGAGCCGGCCGGCGGGTGCCTTGTGGGCGAAGTCGAGCAGGGTGTCGACGTCGCCGCGCGCCAGCGCCTCCTGGCCCCAGGCGTCGAACTCCTTGGACCAGCTCTGCGCGTCCTCGGGGCCGGCGCCCCACAGCAGGCCCTTGAGGTTGTGGGTGAAGAAGCCGCTGCCGATGATCAGGACGCCCTCCTCGCGCAGCGGCGCGAGGCTGCGCCCCAGTTCCATGAGTGCGGCCGGGTCGAGCGTCGGCATCGACATCTGCAGGACCGGCACGTCGGCCTCGGGGAACATCTCGACGAGCGGCACGTAGGCGCCGTGGTCCAGGCCGTGCTCCGGTTCCTCGTGCACGGGTGTCCCGGAGCCGCCGAGCAGTCCGCGCACGCGCTGGGCCAGCTCGGGGGCGCCGGGTGCCGCGTACTGCACGTCGTAGTAGTGCTCGGGGAAGCCCCAGAAGTCGTGGACGAGCGGCACGGTGCGGGTGGCGCCGAGCGTCACCGGGGCGGACTCCCAGTGCGCCGAGACGACCAGGATCGCCCGCGGCCGCGGCAGCTCCGCGGACCACCGGGCGAGCTGCGAGGTCCACAGTTCGTCATCGGCCAGCGGCGGGGCGCCGTGGCTCAGGTAGACCACGGGCATCCGGTTCTCGGCGTTCACGGCGTCCTCCTCGTCCGGCCTTCGTTTAATGTGCAACTACTTCGGGGTCCGGGACATTCCCGCAGGTGGCGGACTTCCACCGGCATAGACCTGTGGCCATGCCGACAGGGGTTCTGCCCCGGTTCGCGACCGCGTAACGTGGCCGTCCATGAAGATCCGGTTCTCCGCGAACGAGGCGGGAGCGAATGGCTGACGCGCCCATCGACCGGCAGGCGCTCGACGAGGTCGTCGCCTACACCTCGGAGCTCATCCGCATCGACTCCACCAACCACGGACAAGGTGACGGCGTCGAGCGGCAGGCCGCCGAGTACGTCGCCGAGCGGCTGAGCGAGGCCGGCGTCGAACCCGTCCTGCTGGAGAAGGCCCCGGACCGCACGAACGTCGTGGCCCGCATCGCCGGCAGCGAGCCGTCGGCCGACGCGCTGCTGGTCCACGGGCACCTCGACGTCGTCCCCGCCGACCCGGCCGACTGGACGGTGCACCCCTTCTCCGGCGAGGTCCGCGACGGCGTCGTGTGGGGCCGCGGCGCGATCGACATGAAGAACACGGACGCGATGGTGCTCTCCGTCGTCCGGGCGTGGGCCCGGGCCGGCGTGCGCCCGCGCCGGGACATCGTGCTGGCCTTCACCGCCGACGAGGAGGACAGCGCCGACTACGGCTCCGGCTTCCTCGCCGACCACCACCCCGAACTCTTCGAAGGCTGCACCGAGGGCATCAGCGAGTCCGGCGCGTTCACCTTCCACACCGGCGACGGGCTGCGCCTGTACCCGGTGGCGGCGGGGGAGCGGGGCACCGGCTGGCTGAAGCTGACCGCGCGCGGCAAGGCCGGGCACGGCTCCAAGGTCAACCGGTCCAACGCCGTCAGCAGGCTGGCCGCGGCCGTCCACCGGATCGGCGAGCACGACTGGCCGGTGCGGCTCATCCCCACCGTCCGCGCGGCGCTCACCGAACTGGCCGCCGTACGCGGCATCGAGGCGCCGGACCTGGACGCGCCCGGCTTCGACGTGGACGCCTTCCTCGCCCGGCTCGGCGACGCCGGGACGCTCATCGAGCCGACGGTGCGCAACAGCGCCAACCCGACGCGGCTCGACGCCGGCTACAAGGTGAACGTCATCCCCGGCAGCGCGACCGCCATGATCGACGGGCGGACGCTGCCCGGCGGCGAGGAGGAGTTCCGCAGCACGCTGGACAAGCTGACCGGCCCGGACGTCGACTGGGACTTCTACCACCGCGAGCCACCGCTCGAGGCGCCGCTGGACACCGGCACGTTCGACGTGCTGCGCGAGTCCCTGGAGCACTTCGACCCGACCGCACACGTCTTTCCCTGGTGCATGTCGGGCGGCACGGACGCCAAGCAGTTCTCCCGGCTGGGCATCGCCGGCTACGGCTTCTCGCCGCTGCGCCTGCCCGCCGGCTTCGACTACCAGGCGCTCTTCCACGGCGTCGACGAGCGGGTCCCCGTGGACGCACTGCACTTCGGCGTCCGGGTGCTGGACCGCGCCCTGCGCCGGCTGTGACCGCCTGACGAACCGCCCGTCCGCACCCGACACGTCCGCCCGAGCAGGAAGGCCGACCGCACATGCCGACGACCCACGCCCCCTACGGCACCTGGCCGTCCCCCCTCGACGCCCGCATGGTCGCCGAGCACGACGGCCGGCCCGAGTACGTCTCGGCCGTCGGCGAGGAGGTGTGGTGGACGGAGCCGCGCCCGGCCGAGGGCGGCCGCCGCGCTCTGATGCGGCTGCGCGCGGACGGTTCGGGGCGTCCGGAGAGCGTGCTGCCCGCGCCGTGGAACGTGCGCAACCGCGTCATCGAGTACGGCGGTCATCCCTACGCCGCCGCGCCCCGCGCCGAGGACGGGCCGCTGCTGGTCTTCACCCACCAGGCGGACCAGCGCCTGTACCGCTTCGCGCCGGACGAGCCCGGCGCCGCACCGGTGCCGCTCACGCCGGTCTCCGACGTCGGCGGCGGCCTGCGCTGGTGCGACATGATGGTGGTGCCCGAGCGCGGTGAGGTGCTGTGCGTCCTGGAGGAGTTCACCGGGCCCGCGCCCACCGACGTGCGGCGCGTCCCGGTCGCCGTGCCGCTGGACGGCTCCGCCGCCGCGGACCGCGCCGCGGTGCGCGAACTGACCGCCGCCGCACACCGCTTCGTCACCGGACCGCGGCTCTCACCCGACGGCCGGCGCGCCGCATGGCTGGCCTGGGACCACCCCTCGATGCCCTGGGACGGCACCTGGGCGATGACCGCCCATGTCGCCGACGACGGCACCTTCGACGGCGTACGGAGCGTGGCCGGCGGCCCGGAGGAGTCCGTCGTCCAGGTCGAGTGGGCCGCCGACGGCTCGCTGCTGGCCGCCACCGACCGCACCGGCTGGTGGAACCTGCACCGGCTCGACCCCGACGGCACCGGCGAGCCGGTCAACCTGTGCCCGCGCGAAGAGGAGTTCGCCGGCGCGATGTGGCGCCTCGGCCTCACCTGGTTCGCGCCGCTCGACAGCGGCCTGATCGCCACCCTGCACGGCCGCGGCGCCCAGCGCCTGGCCCTGCTCGACCCGGACACCGGCGAACTCACCGACACGCCCGGCCCGTGGACGGAGTGGTACTCCACGCTCGTCGCCACCGGGACGCGCGTCGTCGACGTCGCCGCCGGGCCGGCCACCGCGCACGAGATCGTCGAACTCGACACCGCCACCGGGCACACCCGCGTCCTGGCCGCCGGCCGGCCCGACCCGGTGGACCCGGCGTACTACCCGCAGCCCCGCGCCCGCGTCTTCACCGGCCCCGACGGCCGCGACGTGCACGCCCACGTCGTC